>JAURXG010000289.1 GCA_030654555.1 Aquabacterium sp. | reverse complement strand
CGCCAAGCGCGCGCTGGAGGTGGCCGCGGCCGGCGGGCACAGCCTGTTGATGGTCGGCCCGCCAGGCAGCGGCAAGTCGATGCTGGCGCAGCGCCTGGCCGGCCTGCTGCCGCCGATGGACTACGACGAGGCCCTGGCCAGCGCCGCCCTGGCCGGGCTGGTGGCGGGCGGGTTCGATGCGGCGCGCTGGCGGCAGCGCCCCTACCGCGCGCCCCACCACTCGGCCAGCGCGGTGGCGCTGGTGGGCGGTGGCTCGCCGCCCAGACCCGGCGAGATCTCGCTGGCGCATGGTGGGCTGCTGTTCCTCGACGAGCTGCCCGAGTTCCCGCGCGCGGCGCTGGAGGCGCTGCGCGAGCCGCTGGAGACGCGCCAGATCACCATCGCGCGGGCGGCGCGCTCGGCGCTGTTTCCGGCCGGCTTCCAGCTGGTGGCGGCGATGAACCCCTGCCCCTGCGGCTGGCTCGGCGCGCAGGTGGCCGGCCGCGCCTGCCGCTGCACGCCCGACCAGATCACGCGCTACCAGGGCAAGTTGTCGGGCCCGCTGCTCGACCGCATCGACCTGCAGGTGGAGGTGGCCGCGGTGGCGCCCGACGAGATGCTGGCGCAGCCGCAGGGCGAGCCCAGCGCCGTGGTGGCCGAGCGGGTGGCGCGCGCCCAGGCCACGCAGCAGACGCGCCAGGCCAGGCCCAATGCCGCGCTGGAGGCCGGCCAGCTCGATGCGCTGTGCCCGCTGGACGACGCCGCCAGCCGCTTCCTGCAGCAGGCCGCGGCGCGGCTGGGCTGGTCGGGCCGCGGGCTGCACCGTGCCATCAAGGTGGCACGCACCATCGCCGACCTGGCCCAGGCCGAGCGCATCGGCGTGGCGCACCTGGCCGAGGCGATGCAGTACCGGCGCGCGCTGCCCGGGGCCTGAGGCGCGGTCCACCGCGGGGGCCTCGCGGTGCTTGGCCTGCGTCAACGCCCGGCCGGCCCCGGGCTTGCAGAATCTGCCAATGGGTAGAGGCCCGTCGCAATCCCGCGCCGCAACCGCGCCCGCCGCCACCATGCGCCACCCTGAACCCGCCGTCCCGGTCGTCCTGCCGCATCCCCAGGCCGAAGAAACCCCCACCCAGCGGCTGGACCGCGTGCTGCATGCCAGCACCGCCCCGTTGTTTGCCAGCCTGTCGCCGGTGGCGCTGGCATTGGCCGCCGCCGACTGGGCCTGGCACCTGGGCGTGTCGCCCGGCCGGCAGATGGAGCTGGCCGCACTGGCCACCAACCTGGCCACCCAGACGCTGCTCGAACCGGCCGGCGACGGCAGCACCCCATCGGGCCACGTCGACGACGACCCGCGCTTTCGCGACGAGGCCTGGGCCACCTGGCCCTTCAACCTGCTGCGCACCGGCTTCCGCAATGCCGAGGCCTTCTGGCGCGAGGCGGCCTGGGTGGGCGGCATGACCGAGCACCATGTCGAGATGACCCGCTTCTTCGCCAAGCAATGGCTGGGCGTGATGGGCCCGGCCAACTGGCTGGCGACCAACCCGGTGGTGCTGCACGACGCGATCGAATCGGGCGGCGCCCACCTGCTGCAGGGCACGATGAACCTGGTCCGCGACGTGGCCGGCCTGAGCGACCCGGAGGTCGAGGCCCAGGCGCAGCGTTTTCGCGTCGGACAGGACGTGGCGGTCACGCCGGGCGACGTGGTGATGCGCAACCGGCTGGTCGAGCTGATCCGCTACACGCCCCAGACCGACCGGGTGCACCCCGAGCCGCTGCTGATCGTGCCGTCGTGGATCATGAAGTACTACATCCTCGACCTGTCGCCGTCGAACTCGATGGTGCGCTACCTGGTCGAGCAGGGGCACACGGTGTACATGCTGTCCTGGCGCAACCCCGAGGCCGAGGACCACGACCTGACGATGGACGACTACCTGCGGCTGGGCGTGCTGGAGTCGCTGCGCGCGATCGGCCGGCTGCACCCCGCCTCGCGCGGCCGCCCGGCCACGCCGGTGCATGCGATGGGTTACTGCCTGGGCGGCACGCTGCTGGCCATCGCCGCGGCGGCGATCGCCCGGCACGGTGGCATTGCCGACGGCGCCGGCCTGCCGCCGCTGCAGTCATTGACGCTGCTGGCCGCGCAGACCGACTTCTCCGAGCCGGGCGAACTGGGCCTGTTCATCGACGAGAGCCAGGTCGGCTACCTCGACGAGATCACCCGCGGCCAGGGCTACCTCAGCGGCAAGCAGATGGCCGGCTCGTTCCAGTTCCTGCACTCGCGCGACCTGGTCTGGACCCGGCGCATGCGCGAGTACCTGATGGGCGAGCGCGAGCAGCGCAGCGACCTGATGGCCTGGAACGCCGACACCACGCGCATGCCAGCGCGCATGCACCACGAGTACCTGACCGCGCTGTACCTGCACAACGCGCTGGCCACCAGCAGCTACCGGGTGGACGGGCGGCCGGTGTCGCTGGCCGACCTGCGCCTGCCGATCTTCATGGTCGGCACCGAGCGCGACCACATCTCGCCCTGGCCCTCGGTCTACAAGCTGCACCACCTGTGCGATGCCGAGATCCGCTTCGCGCTGGCCAGCGGTGGCCACAACGCCGGCATCGTGGCCGAGCCGGGCCATGCCGGGCGCAGCTACCGCCTGTCCACCCGCCCGGCGCACGGCCGCTGGATGTCGGCCTCGCAGTGGGCGCTGCAGGCCGCGCGGCACGAGGGCTCGTGGTGGCCCGCCTGGCACGCCTGGCTGGCCGAGCGCTCGTCGGCGCCGAGACGCCCAGCGGCCCTGCCCGCCGGCGCCAGCCTGGGCCCGGCGCCGGGCACCTACGTGCTGCAGCGTTACGACGACTGAAGCTGCGCGCGCTCAGGCCGTCGACCGCGCCGGCTCGCCCGGCATCAGCAGCAGCGCCGCGACGGTGCACAGCGAGATGCCGGCCATCGCCAGGAACAGCGTGCCGAAGCCGCTGGCCTTGACCACCGGCCCCAGCGCCCACACCGCCAGCGAGCTGACGCCCAGCGACAGCGTCAGCCGCAGGCCGGCCACGCGCGAGCGCATGTGGTCGTCGACATAGCGCACGATCACCGCGTCGGTGAACGGGATGGCGCCGAAGATCAGCACCATCACGCCCAGCAGCGCGGCATACAGCCACCAGCCCTGGGCCTGGCTGGCCAGCGCCAGCAGCGGCGCCTGGCACAGCACGATGGTCAGCTGAAGCCGCTTGAGCGGCACCCGGTCGAGCAGCCGGCCCACCACCACCTGGGCCACGCTGGAGACCGCGTACACCGCCGCCAGCAGCATGCCCAGCGTGGCCGGGTCGTTGACGACGCGGCCCAGCCGCTCGGCCAGCAACTGGCCGTTGCCGTTGGTCGTCAGGTTGAACAGCAGCCCGGCGGTGGCCGAGGCCACCGTCATCACCACCAGCACCCGTGCCAGCTGGCCGGGCGCCAGGATCACCGCGGTGGCGCGCCTGCGCTGCGACGGCGGCTCGGCCTCGGCCGGCACCAGCCGCGCGAAGACCACACCCAGCGCGATGCAGGCCAGCCCGGGCGCGGCAAAGGCAGCGCGCCAGCCGAAAGCCTGCACCAGGAAGCCGGTGGTCAGCGCCGCCGCGGCGATGCCCAGGTTGCCCGACAGCCCGTTGACGCCGATCACCGCGCCCGGCTTCTTCGCGCCCTGCACCAGCATCGGGATGCCCACCGGGTGGTAGATCGCCGAGAACGCGCCCAGCAGCGACAGCGCGCCGGCCAGCTGCCAGGCGTTCTGCGTCACCGAGGCCAGCAGCGCCGCCGCGCCCATGCCGAAGAAGAACACCAGCATCATCGGCCGCCGGCCCCAGCTGTCGCCCAGCTTGCCTGCCGGCAGCGAGCCCAGGCCGAACATCAGGAAGGCGCCCACGCCGTAGGGCATCAGGTCTTCCCAGCGGGCGAAGCCGAAATCGGCCGCGATCGCCGACACCGCGGTGGCGAAGATCAGCAGGAAGAGGTGGTCGACCGCGTGGGCGACATTGAGCAGCAGCGCAGCAGTGCGGGGGGTTTCGGCCATGCCGGGATTCTGCTGAAGATTCGCCCGCTCAACCCAGCACCGGCGCCAGCAGCCGCCGCGCCAGCGTGGCGTCCATCGCTTCGCGCGCCGCCCAGTCCTCGAGCTGGTCTTCGCCGATGCGCCCGACGTTGAAGTAGGTGGCCTCGGGGTGGGCCAGGTAGAAGCCGCTGACGCTGGCCGCCGGCGTCATCGCCAGGCTTTCGGTCAGGCCCATGCCGATGTCGCCGGCCTGCAGCACCTCGAACATCGCGCGCTTGACGCTGTGGTCGGGGCAGGCCGGGTAACCCGGCGCCGGGCGGATGCCGCGGTATTGCTCGGCGATCAGCTCGGCCGTGGACAGCGCCTCGTCGGGGGCGTAGCCCCACAGGTCGGTGCGCACGCGCTGGTGCAGGCGCTCGGCAAAGGCCTCGGCCAGCCGGTCGGCCAGGGCCTTGAGCATGATCGACGAGTAGTCGTCGTGGTCGGCCTCGAACTGCGCCAGCTTTCTGTCGATGCCCAGCCCGGCGGTGACGGCGAACAGGCCGATGTAGTCGTCCTTCACCCCCTTGGGCGCGATGAAGTCGGCCAGGCAGCGGTTCGCCCGCTTCACGCCATCGACCACCGGCCGCTCGGTCTGCAGCCGCAGCGGGCGCCAATGCATCAGCACCTGGCTGCGCGTCTCGTCGGTGTAGAGGGCGATGGTGTCGTCGTCCACCGTGTTGGCCGGCCAGAAGCCGACCACGCCGTTGGCTTGCAGCCAGCGGCCGTCGATCAAACGCTGCAGCAGCCGCTTGCCGTCGGAGAACACCCGCACCGCCTCGGCACCCACCACCTCGTCCTTCAGGATCTCGGGAAACCGGCCCGCCAGGTCCCAGGTCTGGAAGAACGGCGCCCAGTCGATGCAGGCCGCCAGCTCGGCCAGGTCGAAGTTCTTGAACACCCGGCGGCCGATGAACTTCGGCTTGGGCGGTGTGTAGGCCGACCAGTCGATCGGCGTCTTGTTGGCGCGCGCCGCCGCCAGCGTGACCAGCGGCGTGGCCTTCTTGTTGGCATGCTGCAGGCGCACGCGGTCGTAGTCGGTCTTCAGCTCGTCGATGAACTTCGCCGCGCGCTCGTCGCTGAGCAGGTCGGCGCACACGCCCACGCTGCGGCTGGCGTCGGGCACGTAGACCACCGGGCCTTCGTAGTGCGGCGCGATCTTCACCGCGGTGTGCACCCGGCTGCAGGTGGCGCCGCCGATCAGCAGCGGGATCTTCTTGATGCGGAACCAGTCGTCGCGCTGCATCTCGGCGGCCACGTGCTGCATCTCCTCCAGGCTGGGGGTGATCAGGCCGCTCAAGCCGATGATGTCGGCGCCCTCGACCCGTGCCTTGGCCAGGATGTCCTGGCAGGGCACCATCACGCCCATGTTGACGACCTCGAAGTTGTTGCACTGCAAGACCACCGTGACGATGTTCTTGCCGATGTCGTGCACGTCGCCCTTCACCGTGGCGATGACGATCTTGCCCTTGGGCTTGACGTCCCCGCCGGCGTCCTGCAGCAGCTTCTTCTCGGCCTCGATGTAGGGCAGCAGGTGGGCCACCGCCTGCTTCATCACGCG
>JAURXG010000282.1 GCA_030654555.1 Aquabacterium sp. | reverse complement strand
CCACCCGCCGCTGCTGTACATGGGTTACGTGGGGTTTTCGGTGGCTTTTGCCTTTGCGATTTCGGCGCTGATCGGTGGCAACCTCGACGCGACCTGGGCGCGCTGGACGCGCCCCTGGACCACGCTGGCCTGGATGTTTCTGACCATCGGCATCGCCCTGGGCAGCTGGTGGGCCTACTACGAACTGGGCTGGGGCGGCTGGTGGTTCTGGGACCCGGTGGAGAACGCGTCCTTCATGCCCTGGCTGGTGGGCACGGCGCTGATCCATTCGCTGGCGGTCACCGAGAAACGCGGCAGCTTCAAGTCCTGGACGGTGCTGCTGGCCATCGTCTGCTTCTCGCTGTCGCTGCTGGGCACCTTCCTCGTGCGTTCGGGCGTGCTGTCGTCGGTGCACGCCTTCGCCACCGACCCCACGCGTGGCCTGTTCATCCTGGCCTTCCTGGTGGTGGTGGTGGGGGCATCGCTGGCGCTCTACGCCTGGCGCGCGCCCACGGTGGGGCTGGGCGCCCGCTTCGATCTGGTGTCGCGCGAGACCGCCTTGCTGGGCAACAACGTCATGCTGGTGGTGGCCTCGGCGGCCGTGCTGCTGGGCACGCTGTACCCGCTGCTGCTCGACGCCCTGGGCCTGGGCAAGATCTCCGTGGGTCCGCCGTACTTCGACTCGGTGTTCATGCCGCTGATGGCGCCGACGCTGTTCCTGATGGGGGTGGGCCCCATCACGCGCTGGAAGCAGGCCGAACTGCCCGATGTGGCGCGTCGGCTGCGCTGGGCGGCGGGCGTGACCGTGGTGGGCGCCTTGCTCACCGAATGGCTGGCGGGTGACATGTCGCTGGTGGGTTCGGCCGGGCTGCTGATGGCGTTCTGGGTGCTCACCTCGGTAGCGACCGATTTTTGGGACAAGGTCTACCAGAAGGGACAAGGCCTCGCTGGCGTTCTGCGCCGCAGCCGGAAGCTGCCCCGGGCGGTGGTGGGCATGATGGTGGCCCACCTGGGCGTGGCGGCTTTCTGCTTCGGCGTCACCATGGTGCGCACCTACGAAGTGGAGCGCGACGTGCAGATGAACATCGGCGAGCGCACCACGGTCAATGGCTACACCTTCACGTTCCGCGGAGCAATCGAAGTGCCAGGCCCCAACTACTCGGCCATGCGGGGACTGGTCGAGGTCACGCGCGATGGCCGCAAAGTGACCGACATGCGGCCCGAGAAGCGGGTGTACCGCGTGCAGCAGAACCCCATGACCGAGGCCGCCATCGATCCGGGCTTCACCCGCGATCTCTATGTCTCGCTGGGCGAGCCGACCACCAACGGGGCCTGGATCGTGCGTGTGTATGTCAAGCCTTTCATCGACTGGATCTGGGGCGGCTGTCTGATCATGGCCCTGGGTGGTCTGCTGGCGGTGACCGATCGCCGCTACCGCTCGAAGGTGCGGCGTGAACAGACCGAAGCCACCCTGGGTGGTGCGGGGGCGTCCGCATGAAGTACCTCAAGTTTTTGCTGCCGCTGGCCATCTTCCTGGGCCTCGCCGCCTTCCTGGCCGCGGGTCTCAAGCTGGACCCCAAGGACGTGCCGTCACCGCTGCTCAACAAGGCCTCGCCCGCTTTCCAGCTCACCCGGCTCGATGATCCCGCTAGCACCATCCGGCGTGACGACCTGATGGGCAAGGTCTGGGTGCTGAACGTGTGGGCGTCTTGGTGTGTGGCCTGTCAGGCGGAGCATCCGCTGCTGGTCGAATTCGCCAGCAAGAAGATGGTGCCAATCTACGGTCTGAACTACAAGGATGAGCGCGCGGCGGGCCTGCGCTGGCTGTCGCGCTACGGCAACCCCTATACCGCCTCGCTGTTCGACGAGGACGGCCGGGTCGGGATCGACTGGGGTGTGTACGGTGTGCCCGAGACCTTTGTGATGGACCGCCAGGGCGTGATCCGTTTCAAACACATTGGGCCGCTGACCCCCGAGGTGATCCGGGACCAGGTTGAACCGCTGGTTAGGCAACTGAATGGCTAAGTGGATTGTTGCCCTGGTGTTCGCGCTGGCGGCCGGTGTCGTCGCAGCCCAGGAGGCTGCACCCGCTGCGGCCGATCCCGAACTCGAAGCCCGAATGGTCCGGATCACGGCCGAACTGCGGTGCCTGGTCTGCCAGAACCAGACCATCGCCGACTCCAACGCCGGCCTCGCGATCGACCTGAAGAACCAGGTGCGCGAAA
>JAURXG010000275.1 GCA_030654555.1 Aquabacterium sp. | reverse complement strand
CACCGCGGTGGTGCTGGGCGGCACCAGCCTGTTCGGCGGCCGCGGCGTCATCCTGGGCACGCTGGTCGGTGCGGTGGTGGTGGGCGTGCTGCGCAACGGCTTGACGCTGATGGGCGTGGCCTCGGTCTATCAGGTGCTGATCACCGGCATCTTGGTGATCGCCGCGGTCGCCGTTGATCAGTTGTCGCGCAAAGGCGCCCGCTAAAGGAGGCATGCACCATGACTACACAAAGACTCGTGATGAAGGCCACCGGCCTGGTAAAGCGTTACGGGCAGGTCACCGCGCTGGACGGCGCCGACTTCGAACTGCGCGCCGGTGAGATCCTGGCGGTGATCGGCGACAACGGCGCCGGCAAGTCGAGCCTGATCAAGGCGCTGTCGGGCGCCACCATCCCCGACCAGGGCACGATCGAGCTGGATGGCAAGACCATCCACTTCAAGAGCCCGATCGACGCGCGCCGCGTCGGCATCGAGACGGTCTACCAGGACCTGGCGGTGGCCCCGGCGATGACCATCGCCGAGAACCTGTTCCTCGGCCGCGAGCTGCGGCGCGAGGGCTTTCTCGGCAACGTGCTGCGCATGCTCGACAAGAAGAAGATGCTGGCGCAGAGCATCGAGCGC
Organism: Aquabacterium sp.; assembly: GCA_030654555.1. Taxonomy (GTDB): domain Bacteria; phylum Pseudomonadota; class Gammaproteobacteria; order Burkholderiales; family Burkholderiaceae_C; genus Pseudaquabacterium. Next base: position 2,078 of record JAURXG010000275.1, on the reverse strand, counting down.
ATGAACGAGCTGAAGGTCGGCATCCGCTCGATGACGCAGGCGGTGGAGACGCTGTCGGGCGGCCAGCGCCAGTGCGTGGCCGTCGCCCGTGCGGCGGCGTTTGCCGAGCATGTGGTGATCCTCGACGAGCCCACCGCCGCGCTGGGCGTGAAGGAGGGCAACATGGTGCTCGAGCTGATCCGCCGCGTGCGCGACAAGGGCCTGCCGGTGATCCTGATCAGCCACAACATGCCGCATGTCTTCGAGATCGCCGACCGCATCCACGTGGCGCGGCTGGGCAAGCGCTGCGCGGTGCTGAACCCGAAGAAGATCAGCATGAGCGACACCGTGGCGGTGATGACCGGCGCGATGGCGCCCGAGCAGATCCCCGCCGAATGCCTGGCGTGACCGAGGCGCCGCGATCATGTTGAAAGGCATCGACCCGCTGCTGACGCCCGACCTGCTGAAGGTGCTGGCCGAGATGGGCCACGGCGACGAGATCGTCATGGCCGACGCCAACTTCACCGCCGCCAGCTTAGGCGCCGGCAAGCCGGTGATCGCCCTGCCTGGCGTGGGTGTGCAGCGCGCCTGCGAGGCGGTGCTGTCGCTGCTGCCGCTGGACGCGGCGGTCGCCCGGCCGGTGGCCTACATGAAGGTGTGCGACACGCCCGAGGCCTATCGCAGCGGCCTGCAGCGCGAAGTGATTGCGGCGCTGGAAGCCGGCGGCCATGTGCAGCCCGGACAATGCGACGCCATGGAACGCTTCGCCTTCTACGACCGCGTGAAGAACGCGTTTGCCATCGTGCACACCGGCGAACTGCAGCCCTACGCCAACTTCATCCTGAAGAAGGGCGTGCTGGGCCAGGCGCTGCGTGCCTGATCTGGCCACCTCGATCGCCACCATGCCCGACGGCAACAGCCAACGCCTGAAACCCCGCGGCTCCAGCCAGGGCGGGCTGCGCCAGTACAACGAGCGGGTGGTGCTGCAGGCCATCCGCCTGAACGGCGCCCTGCCCGGTGCCGAGATCGCGCGGCTGACGCACCTGACCGCGCAGACGGTGTCGATGATCACCAAGCGGCTGGAGGCCGACGGCCTGTTGCTGCGCGGCGCGCCGCAGCGCGGCAAGGTGGGCCAGCCGTCGGTGCCGCTGTCGCTGAACCCGGACGGTGCGTTTGCCGTGGGCATCAAGGTGGGCCGGCGCAGCGTGGACGTGCTGCTGGTCGACTTTGCCGGTGCGGTGCGGCGGCGCTGGACGCGGGACTACCGCTACCCCGATCCCGCGGTGCTGCTGGCCGAGATCGGCGCGCGGCTGGCCGAGATCCGCGCCGGGCTGTCACCCACCGAGCTCGAGCGGGTGCAGGGCGTGGGCATCGCCGCGCCCTTCAGCCTGGGCGGCTGGCAGACGCTGCTGGACATGCCGCCCGAGGTGGCCGCGCGCTGGCCCGCCACCGACCTGCGCACCGAGGTGGCGGCGCTGACCGACTGGCCGGTGTCGTTGCTCAAGGACACCGCGGCCGCCTGCGTGGCCGAGCTGGTGGCCGGGCGCGGGCGCAGCATCTCCAGCTTTCTCTACGTCTTCGTCGACACCTTCATCGGCGGCGGCCTGGTGCTCGACAGCCATCTGCGCGCCGGCCTGCACGGCAACGCCGGGGCGATCGGCTCGCTGCCACTGGCGCTGGCCGCGGCGGCGCGCACCGACGCCGGCGGCCGGGGCGCGCCCTCGGCCGGCCTGCCGGCGCCGCCGCAGTTGCTGAGCGTGGCCTCGCTGCTCAACCTCGAGCTGCTGTACGACGCGGCCGGGCTCGACGTCGGCGCGGTGGCCGATGCGCGGGCGCTGCAGGCGCCGTGGCGCGTGCACACCGAGGCCTGGCTGCAGCAGGCCGCTGCCGCGGTGGCGCTGGCTGTCAACAGCGCGGCCTGCCTGCTCGACCTGGAGAGCGTGATCGTCGACGGCTCGTTCAGCCGCGAACTGCAGGCCGCGCTGGTGGCCGCGCTCGACGCGGCGCTGAACCGCCACAGCTGGGAGGGCGTCACCCGCCCAGCGCTGCTGCCCGGCACCATCGGCTCCGACGCGCGTGCGCTGGGCGGTGCGCTGCTG
>JAURXG010000292.1 GCA_030654555.1 Aquabacterium sp. | reverse complement strand
TGCAGAAGTTCATCGTCGGCCGCGAGATCGACGCCGGCCCCAAGCTGCTGATCGTCAGCCAGCCCACCTGGGGCGTGGACGTGGGGGCGGCGGCGCAGATCCGCGGCGCCCTGCTGAGACTGCGCGACGAAGGCTGCGCGCTGCTGGTGGTCAGCGAAGAGCTCGACGAGCTGTTCGAGATCAGCGACCGGCTGCTGGTGATCGCACAGGGCCGGATGTCGCCCAGCGTGCCGGTGGCCGAGGCCACGGTCGAGCAGATCGGCATCTGGATGTCGGGGCTGTGGGACGGTGCCGACAACGGCGCCGGCCACGGCCTGCGGGAGGCCGCGCATGTTCAAGCTTGAAGCGCGGCCGCAACCCTCGCAGGCGATGAGCCTCGCCTCGCCGCTGATCGCGCTGGGGATCACCGTGGCGCTGGGCGTGCTGCTGTTCACCGCGCTGGGCAAGGACCCGGTGCGCGGCCTGCAGATGTTCTTCGTCGAGCCGGTGAAGAACGCCTACGCCTGGAGCGAGATCGCCATCAAGGCCACGCCGCTGGCGCTGATCGCGCTGGGCCTGTCGATCTGCTACCGCAGCAACGTGTGGAACATCGGCGCCGAGGGCCAGTTCGTCGTCGGCGCCATCTTTGCCGGCGGCGTGGCGATGACCGCGGGGCCCGACAGCTCGCGCGCCATCGTGCTGGCCATCCTGGCCGCGGGCGTGCTGGGCGGCATGGTGTGGGCCGGCATCGTGGCGCTGCTGCGCGACCGCTTCAACGCCAACGAGATCCTGGTCAGCCTGATGCTGGTCTACGTGGCCGAGCTGCTGCTGGGCTACCTGGTCTACGGGCCCTGGAAGGATCCCAAGGGCTACAACTTCCCGCAGACCATCACCTTCGAGGCCGTCACCCGGATTCCCAAGCTGATCGACGGCTCCCGCGCCAACGTCGGCGTGCTGATCGCGCTGGGCGCGGTGGCGCTGGGCTGGTTGCTGCTGTTCCGCACCTATGCCGGCTTCCAGCTGCAGGTGGGCGGGCTGGCCCCGGCGGCGGCGCGTTATGCCGGCTTCTCGTCGCGCCGTGCACTGTGGCTGGCGCTGCTGCTGTCGGGCGGGCTGGCCGGCCTGGCGGGCGGGCTCGAGGCGGCCGGCCCGCTGGGCCAGCTCACGCCCCATGTGCCCGCGGGCTACGGCTTCGCCGCCATCATCGTGGCCTTCGTCGGGCGGTTGCACCCGCTGGGCGTGGTGGCCTCGGCCATCCTGATGAGCATGTTCTTCATCGGCGGCGAGCTGGCGCAATCGCGTCTGGGGCTGACCAAGTCGATCACCGGCGTGTTCCAGGGCCTGCTGCTGTTTGCGCTGCTGGCCTGCGACACGCTGATCCACTACCGCATCAGGTGGTCCGCCCCCCGGAGGGACGCGGCCAGCGGCCCGGCACAGCCGGTTCCGCGGCGGCCGCTGGCTTGAGGAACGGCGCATGGATCAAATCGCACTGCTCATCGCCGCCACGCTGAACGCCGGCACCGTGCTGGCCATCGCCGGACTGGGGCTGCTGATCAACGAGCGCGCCGGCGTGCTCAACCTCGGCGCCGAGGGGCTGATGCTGGTGGCGGCCATCGCCGGCTTCGCCACCGCCGTGCACACCGGCAGCGACCTGCTGGCCTTCGGCGCCGGCATGGGCGCGGGCGCGCTGCTGGCGGCGGTGTTCGGCGTGCTGGTGATCTGGCTCAACACCAACCAGTACGCCACCGGCCTGGCGCTGAGCCTGTTCGGCGCGGGGTTCTCGGCCTTCGTCGGCATCCGCTACACGCAGGAGAAGATCGGCGACCGGCTGCAGTTCCAGATCCCCGGGCTGGCCGACCTGCCGTTGATCGGCCCGGCGCTGTTCCGCCACCACCCGATGGTCTACCTCACCATCATCGCCGCCGCGGCGCTGGCCTGGTTCCTCTACCGCTCGCGCGCCGGGCTGGTGCTGCGCGCGGTGGGCGAGGCGCCCGAGTCCGCCCATGCACTGGGTTATCCGGTGCGGCGCATCCGGCTGGCTGCGGTGGTGGTGGGCGGTGCGCTGTGCGGCCTGGCCGGGGCTTATCTGGCCATCATTTACACGCCGCTGTGGGTGGAAGGCATGGTGGCCGGCAAAGGCTGGATCGCCTTGGCCTTGACCACTTTTGCCACTTGGCGGCCGGCCCGTGTTCTGTTGGGGGCTTATCTGTTTGGTGGCGTGACCATGTTGCAGTTTCACTTGCAAGGTGTCGGCGTGGAAGTTCCCAGCCAGTTCCTGACCATGTTGCCCTATCTGGCGACGATCCTCGTGCTGGCGCTCATTTCGCGCAACCCGCAGTGGATCCGCATCAACATGCCGACCTCCATCGGGAAGCCTTTCTACCCCGGAAGCTGATTTTTTCAGGTTCATAATTGACAGCTTCTCAACCTTGTCGCAACCCCGTTCAAAGAAGGAATTGACATGACCGATCTGCAAAAACGTACGCTGCTGAAAATAGCAGCACTCACCGCCGTAGCTTCCGCCGCATTGGTGGGTTGTGGCAAAAA
>JAURXG010000291.1 GCA_030654555.1 Aquabacterium sp. | reverse complement strand
AGCGCGGCCAGTGCCGCGCCACGCGCCTGGCCCAGCAGCAAGGTGCTCTGCGGGTTGACGTTGACGAAGACGATCTCCACCGACGCCGCATGCGGCTCGTAGCGCCGCTTGACCTCGGCCACGCCGTCGAAGATGACCTTCAGCCGCGCCGGCAGGTTGCCGCGCGCGATCTCCAGCGTGCTGATGGTGCCGCTGGCCACGTAGCTCAGGTGCTGGCCGTCGATGTCGACGACGCCGAAGCCGGTGCGTTGCAGGCCGGGGTCGATGCCGAGCACGCGCATGTTGGTCACCGGATCAAGGCTTGAGCTGGAAGTACCAGCGCACCGAGTGGAAGAACACCGGCGCGGCAAAGCACAGCGGCGCCACCCGGTCGAGCAGGCCCACCGCGCCGGTGACCGAACTGGTATTGCCCCAGAAGCGCACGCCGGCATCGCGCTTGAGCGCGCTCATGACGAATTCGCCCAGCGTGCCGGCCGCCGCGGCGATGGCGGCCATGGCCAGCGCCTGGCCGGCCTTGAACGGCGTGGTCCAGTACAGCGCCGCGCCCAGCAGCGCGCCGGCGGCGATGCCCGCGCCCCAGGCGCGCAGCGAGAACGAGCGGTCGATGTGGCGCGCCACCGGCCGGCGGCGCAGGCGGCGGCTGGCGGCCAACTGCACGATCTGCGCGCAGGCCGTCACCATCACCAGGAAGAACAGCAGGAAGGCACCGCGCCCCTGGTGCTGCGGAAAATCCAGCAGCACCAGGGCGGGCGCGTGGCTCAGGCCGTAGACGCAGACCATGATGCCCCACTGGATCTTGGCGTTGCGTTCGAGAAAGCGCTCGGGGTCGCCCGCCAGCGCGCTGGCCACCGGGATGGCCAGGAACACGTAGACCGGGATGAACACCGAGAACAGATCGAAGTTGCGGTGGGCCACCAGCACGTACTGGATCGGCAGCACCGCGAAGAAGGCCAGCAGCAGGCTGCGGTGGTCGCCGCGCCGGGTCTTGACCAGGGTGACGTACTCGCGCAGCGCCAGGAACGAGATCACGCCGAACAGCAGGGTGGCGCCCACCGGCCCGGCCACCCAGGCGCCCCAGAACACCACCGCGCTGACCCACACCGCGCGCAGTTCGCGCTTGAAGCGCTCGACCTGTTCACGCTGCAGTGCGCCGCGGTCACGCAGCGCCAGCAGGCCGCCGGCGCCGGTGATCAGCAGCAGCAGGCCGAACAGGATCACGAACAGCAGGGCCACCTGCTGGTCGGCGGTCCAGGACTTGAGTTCGCTCATCCGGTGGCGGCGTGCGTCCGGGCGTCGGCCGACTGCGACTCGATCGGCTGCAGCGCCACCACCGCCTCGCGCGCACGATCGAGGAAGGCGCGCTTGTCCTCGCCCTCGCCCAGCGTGATCGGCGCGCCGAAGGTCACCGTGCACAGGATCGGCACCGGCACCACCTCGCCCTTGGGCATCACGCGCTGCACGTTGTCGATCCACGCCGGGATCAGCTGCACCTGCGGAAACTGCCGGGCCAGGTGGTAGAGCCCGCTCTTGAAGGGCTGCGGCAGGCCCTTGTTGCTGCGCGTGCCTTCGGGAAAGATCACCAGCGAATCACCATGCTGCAAGGCCTCGACCAGCGGCTCCAGCGGGTCCTGGTCGGCGGTGCGCTCGCGCGACACGTACACCGCGTTGAACACCTCGCGCGTGATCCAGTGCTTGAAGGCGCCGCGGGTCCAGTAGTCGCGCGCGGCGATGGGCCGGGTGGTGGCGCGCAGCTCGCGTGGCAATGCCGCCCAGATCAGCACCCAGTCGAGGTGGCTCTGGTGGTTGGCGAAGTAGATGCGCTGCTCGGCCTTGGGCGGACAGCCCTTCCAATGGCCCTGGGCCCCGGTGATCAACCGGGCGATGAAGGCCAGCAACATCCCCATGGCGTCGGCGCGGGACATGCGGGCATCTTATGCGCTGGGCCGAGGGGGGCCGCACGATGGCGCGTGCCGACCTTGCGCCTGCCCCGGCCGGGACAGGCGCTCTGCCGTTGCCTACTTGGTGTACTGCTTGACCAGTGCGCGGGCTTCCTCGAGCAGTTGCTTGCCGTTGGCCCCCTTGGCGCTGACGGTCTTGACCCACTCGTCGTCGATCTGCTCGGCGGCCTTGACCCAGCGTGCGTACTCGGCATCGGGCAGGAAGTAGATCTTCTCGCCGGCGTCGCGCGCGATCTTCTGGTGCGGCGCCACCACCGCGTCGAAGGCCACCTCGCCGGCCCAGGCGCTGGTGGCCAGGCCCGAGTTGTCGTCGATCACCTTCTTCAAGTCGGCCGGCAGGCTGTCGTACTTGGCCTGGTTCATCGTGAAGGCGAAGATGGTGTTGGCGATGCGCGGCATGCCCGGTGCGGTGTCCAGCGCGTAGCGGGCGATCTCCTGCAGCTTGATCGCCGGCGTGCCCTCCCAGGGCACGCTGGCACCGTCGATCACGCCCTTGCTCATCGCATCGGCCACGCCCGGCAGCGGCATCTGCACCGGCGTGGCGCCCAGCGCGGCGATCAGCTGCGAGTTGATGCGGGTGGCGGCGCGGATCTTCAGACCCTTCAGGTCTTCCAGCTTGGTGGGCGTCTTGTCGCGGAAGTGCATCAGCGCGCCGTCATGCACATGCATGAAGAGCAGGTGCGTGCCCTTGAACTCGTCGACGGCGTTCTTCTGCACGTAGGTCCACAGCGCCTGGCTGCCGGTCTTGGCGGTGGCGGCCATGAACGGCAGCTCGAACACCTCGCTCTTGGTGAAGCGGCCGGCCGCGTAGGTGGGCACGGTCCAGATGATGTCGACCACGCCGTCGCGCGCCTGGTCGATCAGCTGCGGCGGCGTGCCACCGAGCTGCATCGACGGGTAGATCTGGCACTTCAGCCGGTCCTTGGATTCCTTGTTGATCTTGTCGCACCAGGGCCCGATCAGGTGCAGCTGGGCGCTGCTGGTCGCCGGCAGGAAGTGGTGCACCTTGAGGGTGATCTGCTGGGCTTGGGCGCTGGCGGCGCCCAGCACGAGGGCGGCCGCGGCGGCGGCATGTCGAAGAAGGAAAGAACGGGCCATGGGGGTCTCCTGGGGGCCGATGTGGGGGGGTGACCGGCGGATCATAGGCACCGTCGGGCGCCCCGCGCATCGGTGTTTTCGGTCAGCGGCCGGGGCTCGTGGCGGGCAGCTGGTCACGCAACAGCCGCTTCATCAGCTTGCCGTTGGCATTGCGCGGCAGCGGGGTGTCGCTCCAGGTGACGGTCTCGGGCACCTTGTAGTCGGCCAGCCGGGCGGCACAGAAGGCGCGCAGCGCGGCGTCGTCGGCAGGGCTGCCCGGCGCATGCACGAAGGCATGCACGCGCTCGCCCAGCACCGGGCAGGGGCGGCCGACGATGGCAGCCTCGACCATGCCGGGCCAGGCCATCAGCACGTTCTCGACCTCGACCGAGTAGATCTTGTAGCCGCCGCGGTTGAGCATGTCCTTCTTGCGGTCGAACACCCGCACGTAGCCCTCGGCGTCGACCGAGCCCAGGTCGCCCGAGTGCCAGTGGCCGGCGGTGAACGATGAGGCCGTGGCCTCGGGGTTGGCCCAGTAGCCGGGCACCACCATCGGGCCGGCGATCCACAGCTCGCCGGTCTCGCCCGGGGGCAGCTCGCGGCCGTCGTCGTCCATCACGCGGATGTCGGCAGCGGGCAGCGCCACGCCCACGCTGTCGGCATGGGCGCGGGTGTGACCCATCGGCATCATCGTCACCGGCGAGGTGGTCTCGGTGGCACCGTAGGCGTTGAGCAGCGTCAGCCCGGGCACCCGTGCCATCAGCGCGTCGATGGTGGCCACTGGCATCGGCGCACCGCCGTAGCCGCCGATGCGCCAGGCATCGAGCGTCGCGTTGGCAAAGCTGGGGTGCAGCAGGCACAGGTTGTACATCGCCGGCACCATCAGCGTGTGGGTCACGCGCTCAGCGGCCATCAGCGCGATGAAGCCCTCGGCACGGAAGGCCGGCACGATGACCACCGCGCCGCCCGCCTGCAGCATGGCCAGCACCACCGCGATCAGGCCGGTGACATGGCTGGCCGGCACGGCCAACGCCGAGCGGTCTTCGGCGCGCAGCTGCATGCAGGCGCGGTAGTGCAGCACCGAGTGCACGATGTTGCAGTGCGTCAGCATCGCGCCCTTGGGGTGGCCGGTGGTGCCCGAGGTGTAGAGGATCACCGCCACGTCGGTCTCCACCATCGGGGCCGGCGCAGGCACCGGCGCATCGCCCGTCATCAGCGCGGCCAGCGTGGTGCAGCCCGGCGCCTCGCCCACGCTGAAGCGCAGGCGCAGCTCGGGCGCCTCGGTGCCGTCGGGCAGGCGGTCGGCCAGCGCCGCGTCGATGACGATGGCGGTGGCGCCGCACTGGCGCGCGATGTAGGCCAGGCCCGGTCGCTGCTCGCGCACGCCCACCGGCACCGCGATCGCGCCCAGGCGCTGCAGCGCCAGCAGCACGAAGACGAACTCGGGCCGGTTGTCGATGAACATCACCACCCGCTCGCCACGCTGCACGCCCTGCGCCGCCAGCCCGGCGGCCAGCCGGCCGGCGGTGGCATCGCACTCCGCGTAGGTCCAGCGCCGGCCTTCGCAGACCAGCGCCTCGGCCTGCGGCGCGCGCGCGGCCGAGGCGGCGAACAGCGCGAACACGCTGGTCGGCCGGTCGGCGAAGCAGCGCACGACGCGGTCGCCGTACAGCGCCTCATGGCGCTGGGCGGGCACCGGGTAGTCGGCCCAGAAGTTGGTCGTCATGGGGGCAGCGCCGCTCATGCCGCGACGGGGGCCACGTTGGCGCCGCGCTCGATGACGAATTCGCTGTCCACCAGCTTGCGCGAGTGGTTCAGGTCGCTCTGTGCGATCAGCACCGACACCTGGCTGCCCTTGAGCCCGGCGATCACGTCGGCCAGGCGCTTGCTCAGCGCCGGCGCCACGCCCTCGAAGGGCTCGTCGAGCAGCAGCAGCCGGGTGCCCACCGCCAGCGCACGCGCCAGCGCCACCAGCTTCTGCTGGCCGCCCGACAGCAGCAGCGCACGGCGGTCCTTCATCTCCTTCAACTCGGGCAGCACGCGGTAGACCAGCGCCAGGCGCTCGTCGAGCTTCAGCGACTTGCTGGCCCACACCGGCACCAGGATGTTCTCCTCGACCGTGAGCTCGGGCACCAGGCCGCGGTCCTCGGGCATGTAGCCGATGCCCATCACCGCGCGCTCGTGGCGCTGCACGCCGGCCAGATCGCGGCCGTCGAAGCTGATGCTGCCCTGGCTGGGCGTGAGGTGGCCCATCACCGAGCGCATCAGCGTGGTCTTGCCCGCGCCGTTGCGGCCCACCAGGCCCACCATCGTGCCATCGGCCACGGTGAGCGACAGACCGCGCAGCGCCACCACCGACTGGATGGAAACGTGAATGCCTTCAACCTTGAGCATGGTGCTTATTCCTGCAGCAGTTCGCCGGTGACGTAGCGGCGCACGTCGTCGGTGGCCAGCGCGATGGCCGGTTGGTCGTCGGCGATCACGCGGCCGGCGTAGAAGGCGATCACCCGGCTGGCATGGCGCTCGACGATGTCCATGTCGTGCTCGACGAACAGCACCGTGGTGCCCTTCTCGTGGCCCAGCGCGTCCATGATGGTGGCCATCATCGGAAACTTCTCCTCGGCCGACACGCCGCTGGTGGGCTCGTCGAGCAGCAGCAGCTTGGGATGGCCCGTCAGTGCCATAGCGATGTCGAGCAGCTTGCGCACGCCGCCGGGCAGCTCGGCCACGCGGCGCGTGAGGTGCTCGGTCAGGCGGAAGCGCTCGAGCAGCGTCTCGGCGCGGGCGATGGCCTCGGGCCGGCGCGCCGGCTGCCAGAAGCTGAGCTTCTGGTCGTGGCAGGCGTTGGCCACCAGCATGTTGTCCAGCACGGTGAGGTCGCCGTACAGCTGCGGGATCTGGAACGAGCGCGCCACGCCGCGCCGGGTGATGGCGCGCGGCTCCAGCCCGGTGATGTCGTGGCCGTCCAGCGTGATTCGGCCGGCATCGGGCTTCAGGTAGCCGGTGATCATGTTGACGAAGGTGGTCTTGCCGGCGCCGTTGCTGCCGATCAGGCTGACGCGCTCACCGGCGGTGATGCCGATGTTGATGTCCGACGCGGCCACCACCGCGCCGAAGCGCTTTTCCAGGCCCTTGGCCTCCAGCATGTAGCTCATCGTGTATTCCCTCGCATCCACAGCGAGCCGATGCCCTTGGGCAGGAAGCGGATCACGAACAGCAGGAACAGGCCCAGTGCCAGCTGCCAGGTGTTGGGGAAGTAGGCGCTGGAGAAGCTGCGCACCACCTCCAGCACCGTGCTGGCGACGAACACCGCGGCCACGCTCTGCCAGCCGGCCAGGATGGCGACGAAGACGAATTCGCCCGAGGTGGTCCAGAAGCTGAAATTGGGCTCGATGTGGCCCAGCGACAGCACCACCAGCGCGCCGCCCAGGCCGCCGCAGAAGGCCGCGAGGATGAAGTTGATGGTCATCGCCTGGCGCACCGAGCCGCCGAGGTACTCGACGCGCAGTTCGTTCTCGCGCACCGCCAGCGTGACCAGGCCGCGGGTGGAATCGAAGTACACCCGCGCCAGCAGCGCCATCACCGTGGCCACCACGATGGTCAGCACGTACAGGATGTAGCCGACATGGCTGTCGGGCAGCGACTGGCCCAGCAGCGTGGGCCGGCCGACGTTGAAGCCATCGCTGCCGCCCATGAAGTCGAGCTTCATCAGCAGGCCGTAGGTCACCATCGACAGCGCCAGCGTCAGCATCGCGAAGAAGATGCCGCGGTAGCGCGACAGCAGCGGCGAGAAGGGCGCGGCCACCAGCGCCGAGACCACCCCGCCGGCCAGCGTGAGGCCCAGCGCGTCGGTGAAGCCCAACTGGTTGAAGATCAGCGCCGCGGTGTAGCCGCCCAGCGCCAGCATCATGCCCTGGCCGAAGGGCACCACGCCGCCGCGCATCAGGCCCACGATGCCCAGCGACACCAGGCCGTTGGCCGCCGCCATCGTGACCAGGAAGGTCAGCCACTTGGGCGCGAACAGGCCGGCCACGCACAGCGTTGCGCAGCAGGCCAGGCCCAGCGCGACGATGCGGCCGTGGCCGGTGCCGGCCACGCGGGCCGCGGCCGGCGGCGCGGATGCAGAGGTGATTGCAGTCATGTCAGATCTTCCGTGCCTGGATGCGCTGGAACAACCCTTCCGGGCGGAACATCAGCACGATGGCCATCACGAGGTAGATGGAGAACAGTTCGGCCACCGGCGCGGTGTGCACCGCCACCGAGCGCGCCAGGCCGACGATCAGCGCGCCCACGGCCGCGCCCTCGATGCTGCCCAGCCCGCCGATGATCACCACCGCGAACGACAGGATGATCACGCCCACCGACACCCCCGGCTGCACCGAGATCATCGGCGCGGTGAAGGCGCCGCCCAGCGCGGCCAGGAAGATGCCGACCGAGAAGGCGATCATGTAGACGCGCGAGACGTTGACGCCCATGCTCGAGGCCACCTCGGGGCTGTGGATCACCGCCAGCACGATCTTGCCCTGGCGGGTGCGGTTGAGCCCCCACCAGACGGCCAGGCCGACGACCACCGCCAGCCCCACCAGCAGGAAGTCGTAGCCCACGTAGCTCTGCACGCCGACGTCGACGTTGCCGAACAGCGCGTAGGGCTCGGACACGTAGTACGGGTTGGCGCCCCAGATCAGCTTGGTCAGGTCTTCCATGATCAGGAACAGCGCGTTGGTCACCAGCACCAGCAGCACCTCGTCGCGGCCGTAGAAGAAACGCAGCAGGCCGCGCTCGGTCAACGGCGCGACGATGGCCGCCACCGCCACCGCGGCCAGCAGCATCAGCACCAGCGACAGCCAGGGCGCCCACTTCATGCTGGCGCCCCAGGCCACGAAGGTGGCCGCGCCGTAGGCACCCAGCGCGTAGAAGCTGCCGTGCGCGATGTTGAGGATCTTGAGCACGCCGAACACCAGCGTGAGCCCGAGCGCGACGATGAACAGCCAAGACGCGTACGTCAGGCCGTCGATCAGGATGGTGACTAGCTCAGCCATGGGCGGCTTCCTTGAGAGGGATATCTGCAGACGTCGGCGCGCCCC
>JAURXG010000255.1 GCA_030654555.1 Aquabacterium sp. | reverse complement strand
GATGTCCAAGGCCGAGTGGGGTCAGAGCGGCTCCGTTTTGGTCGATAACCCAGCTCACGGAGTCCCGATGAACAACATCCTGCTGCTGGAAGACCTGCCGGAGATTCGCGCCTGGCTCAAGAACCTGGTGATGCAGGTGTTTCCGGGTGCCCGCATCACCGAATGCTCGCGGGTGCAGGATGCCCTGCTGCAGGTGCAGTCCGTCCGCTTCGACCTGGCGTTATGCGATCTGGGTCTGCCCGACGGCAGCGGCACCGACGTGGTGGCCAAGCTGCGCGACGTGCAGCCCGACGCGCAGAGCGTGGTGGTCACCATCCACGACGACGACGAGCACCTGTTCCCGGCGCTGCAGGCCGGCGCCTACGGCTACATCCTGAAGGAACAATCGCGCGAGCTGATCACCGAGCAGCTGCAGCGCATCAGCCAGGGCGAGCCGCCGCTGTCGCCGTCGATCGCGCGCAAGGTGATCAAGTACTTCGCCAGCCAGAACCTGCCGCAGGCCAACGCGATGCCCGAGGTGTCGCTCACCGACCGCGAGAGCGAAGTGCTGCTGCGCGTGGCCAAGGGCTTCACGCTGCCCGAGATCGGCGTGCAGCTGGGCCTGAGCCGCCACACCATCGCCGACTACGTCAAGCAGATCTACCGCAAGCTCAACGTGAGCTCACGCGCCGAGGCCGCACTGGAAGCACAACGCCTGGGGCTGTTCAGGCGCTGAGCCACAATCGTCCGCATGATCGGACGACTCACAGGCGTGCTCGCGGAGAAGTCTCCGCCCCAGGTGCTCATCGATGTCAATGGCGTCGGCTACGAGGTCGACGTGCCGATGTCGAGCTTCTACAACCTGCCGGCGCTGGGCGAGCGCACCACGCTGCTGACGCACTTCGTCGTGCGCGAGGACGCGCAGCAGCTGTTCGGCTTTCTCACCGCGGCCGAGCGCGGCACCTTCCGCCAGCTCATCAAGATCTCGGGCGTGGGCCCGCGCATGGCGCTGGGCGTGCTGTCGGGCCTGAGCGTGGCCGAGCTGACCCAGGCGGTGGCGCAGCAGCAGGCCGCGCGGCTGGTGAAGGTGCCCGGCATCGGCAAGAAGACCGCCGAGCGCCTGCTGCTCGAGCTGAAAGGCAAGCTGGCGCCCGACCTGGGTTTGCCCGGCGCGGTGATCACCAGCGATGCGCAGTCCGACATCGTGCAGGCGCTGATCGCGCTGGGCTACAGCGAGCGCGACGCCGCCGCGGCCCTCAAGCTGCTGCCCGCCGACGTGGGCGTGAGCGACGGCATCAAGCTGGCGATGAAGGCCTTGTCGAAGTAGCCCGGCACGCGCCAGCCGCGGGCTTCCGGCGGCGCGGCATTCGGTGGACAATTACTGTATGGGCATCCAGACCGACGACTTCGCCGCCATCCCCGGAACCGCCGCGCCGCGGGTGGTCAGCGCCGCGCGCCAATCACCGCAGGAAGAGGCGCTGGAGCGCGCGCTGCGCCCCAAGCTGCTGGCCGACTACATCGGCCAGGCCAAGGCGCGCGAACAGCTGGAGATCTTCATCAGCGCGGCCAAGCGGCGCGATGAAGCGCTGGACCACGTGCT
>JAURXG010000236.1 GCA_030654555.1 Aquabacterium sp. | reverse complement strand
GATCGGTAAACCGGTCGCGTCCGGCAAAATCTTTCTCGTCATACAGCCGGATGCAGATGCCGTTGGCCACCCGCCCGCAGCGCCCGGACCGCTGATTGGCGGCTGCCTGGCTGATGGGCTCGACCAGCAGCTGCTCTACCTTGCTACGAAAACTATAGCGCTTCACGCGCGCTGTGCCTGCGTCAATGACGTATCGAATGCCTGGAACCGTGAGCGATGTTTCGGCAACATTGGTAGCCAGCACCACACGCCGGCCAGGCTGCTGCGCAGGATCTCGGGGTCGGTGAACGGGGGCCGGCCGGTGAAATCCTTCTCGTCGTACAGCCGGATGCAGATGCCGTTGGCCACCCGCCCGCAGCGCCCGGCGCGCTGGGGGGCCGCGGCCTGGCTGATGGCCTCGACCTGCAGCTGCTCGACCTTGGTGCGGTAGCTGTAGCGCTTGACCCGCGCGAAGCCGCTGTCGATGACGTAGCGGATGCCCGGCACGGTGAGCGAGGTCTCGGCCACGTTGGTGGCCAGCACGATGCGCCGGCCGTTGCCGGGGTTGAACACCGCCTCCTGCTCGGCCTGTGACAGACGGGCGAACAGCGGCAGGATCTCGGGTTGCGGCCCGCCCGTGTGTTGGCGCGCCAGGTGCTTGCGCAGGTGGTCAGCGGCGTCGCGGATCTCGCGCTCGCCGGGCAGGAAGACCAGGATGTCGCCCGAGCCGTCGCGCCACAGCTCGTCCACCGCATCGGCGATGGCCTCGTCGAGGCCGTACTCGCGCTTCTCCTCGAACGGCCGCCAGCGCTGCTCGACCGGGAACAAGCGGCCGCTGACCTGAATGACCGGCGCCGGGCCGTGGAGGCTCTCGAAGTGCCTGGCGAAGCGATCGGCGTCGATGGTGGCCGAGGTGACGACGATCTTCAGGTCCGGCCGGCGTGGCAGCAGCTGGCGCAGGTAGCCCAGCAGGAAGTCGATGTTCAGGCTGCGCTCGTGCGCCTCGTCGATGATGATGGTGTCGTACTGGCGCAGGTCGGGGTCGCCCTGGGTCTCGGCCAGCAGGATGCCGTCGGTCATCAGCTTGACGCTGGCGCCCGGCTGCAGCCGGTCCTGGACGCGCACCTTGTAGCCCACCACCTCGCCCAGCGGCGAATGCCGCTCGTCGGGGATGCGCTGGGCCACGCGGGTGGCG
>JAURXG010000229.1 GCA_030654555.1 Aquabacterium sp. | reverse complement strand
GATCTACCCAGATGATGGTGCTGTCGATGCTGCTGTTTGGCGGTGAAACCCTGCATTACTTCGCCATGGCACTGACCATTGGCATTTTGTTCGGCATTTACTCGTCGGTGTTCGTGGCCGCGGCCATCGCGATGTGGCTGGGGGTCAAGCGCGAGGACCTGATCAAGGCCACCGGCAAGGAAGGCGACCCCAACGACCCCAACGCCGGCGCCGTGGTATAGATCACTTTGGCCAGCCCACACCACCGCCCCTGACGCGCCATGGCGACCGCCGCAGAATCCGCCCAGATCGCCAGCCAGGCGCGGCGGCTGTACGTCGACCAGTTGCTCAAGGGCCTGCCCGGGCTGGTGGCGCGCATCGGCAATGCGGCCCGTGAGCTGCTGAACAAGCCGGCCGAATACGCCGTGGCGCAGCGGCGGCGCGATCTGACGCAGGCCCTGCTCAAGCACGCCGGCGCCTGGCACGGTGCGCTGGCCGCCGGCCTGCGCCACGTGCTGCAACACGGCGTCACCGCGTCGCAGCCGTCCGACCTGCCGCCGCCCGGCAGCAGCGGCGGCCTGTCGCTGGTGGACAACGACGTCATCGAGCGCGAGATCCTCACTTCCCGGCTGGCACTGGCGATCATGGACCGGGCGGGCTGGGAGTTCAGCGACCTGCGCTCGCGCATGGCCATGCTCGAACGCCGCGGCGAGCTCGACACCCACGACATGCTGCGCGCCCACATCCTGGCGCGCGTGGTGCTGGACGCCTGGCGCTCGGCCGGCCTGTCGGCCGACGACTGGCGCGAAGCCCAGCCGATGCTGCACGACGAGTTCGCCGCGCTGACCGAAGAGGCCTACCACGAGGCCAACCGCTGGCTGATCGAGCACCGGGTGATGCAGGACGTCGACCTGCGGCCCTACATCCGGCGCACGGTCGACGGCAACCACGGCGCCGGCGCGCCAGGCCCCGCGCAGCCGGCCCCTCCTGCGGCCGGCCTCGCGGGGCGCGGTGCCGCCAGCCAGGCGGGGCAGCGCTCATCACGCGACACCGGTCCGGGCGCGGCGGCATCGGGTTATGGGTCGCCGGCCGGCCCGTCGGCCTACCAGGCCATGCCGCACGCGGGGGCCACGCCCGGCGGCGGTTACCGCGGCGCGGCCGGCACCGGTGCGGCGTCGGCGCAAGCACCCTGGCCGCCGCAGGCGCCCGCGCGTGGCAACCCGCCCGCACCGCGAGGCCGCGCTGGCAGCCCGCAGGTGGGTGACGAAACCCGCATGATGACGCGCGCCGCGCCGTTGCCCCGCGGCAGCGACCATGCCGAGGCGGTGCTCGGGCGGCTCAATCGGCTGGTGGGCCGGCATCTGCCGGGATTCTCGGACACCGCCAACGCCCGCCCGGTCACCGAGGCGCTGTCGCTGGCGATCAACCACGCCCAGCAGAACCTGCGGCGGCGCTTCACCCCACCACCGGGCTATGGGCCCGGTGGTGCGTCGGCGGGGGCCCAGGCCACGGCGGTGGCCACCGGGCCGATGCTGCTGGAGGAACTGCAGCAGGGCAAGCAGGCGCTCAAGCAGGCCGCCAGCACGCCGGCCGAGCGCGCCACCATCGAGATCGTGGCGATGATGTTCCAGAGCATCCTCACCGAAGACCGCATCCCCGCCGCGATGCGGGTGTGGTTCGCCCGGCTGCAGATGCCGGTGCTGCGCGTGGCGGTCAGCGAGCCCGACTTCTTCGCCACGCTGGACCACCCGGCGCGCCGGCTGATCGACCGCATGGGCGCATGCGTGATGGGCCTGGACAGCGCCAGCCGCAGCATCGGCGATGCGCTCGAGAAGGAGATCAAGCGCGTGGTGCAGGTGGTCGAGGCCTACCCCGACACCGGCCGCCGCGTCTTCCAGACGGTGCTGGTCGAGTTCGAGAAATTCCTCGAGCACTACTTCAAGAACGAGAACGAGGCCAGCCGGCGCGGCGTCTCGCTGGCGCAGCAGGTCGAGCAGCGCGAGACGCTGGCGATCCAGTACACCATCGAGCTGCGCCGCATGCTCAACGAGGTGCCGGTGCAGGAGGGCGTGCGCCAGTTCCTGTTCCAGGTCTGGGCCGACGTGCTGGCCACGTCGGCGGTGCGTTACGGCGGGCAGAGTGCCGAGACCAAGACCATGAAGCGCGCCGCCGCCGACCTGATCTGGTCGGCCAGCGCCAAGGTCACGCGCGAGGAGCGCGCCGAGGTCATCCGCCGCCTGCCGCCGCTGCTCAAACGCCTGCGCGAGGGCATGGCCTCGGCCAACATGGCGCAAGAGCGCCAGGAAGAGCGCATCAACGCGCTGAACAACGCGCTGGCGGCGGCCTTCACCGCCAAGGCCGCGGTGATCCCGAACGACCGCCTGCAGGACCTGATGGAACGGCTGGAGTCGATCGAGGAACTGCTGCCCGGCACCGAGGCCATCGAGATCGACGAATCGCTGGTGCTCGACCTGTCGGGCCACGAGAGCTCCGAGCTGGAGGTGGTGGCCGACGGTGGCAGCCTGCCGACCGCTGCGATGCTGTCCTGGGCGCGTGAGCTGCTGGTGGGCAGCTGGTACACGCTGGAGTACCGCGGCCGCCACGAGACGGTGCAACTGGCCTGGCATGGCATGCGCCGCCAGCTGTCGCTGTTCGTCACGCCGGCCGGGCGCTGCGTGCTGTTCCAGCAGCAGCGGCTGGCGGCGTTCCTGCAGGCCGGGCTGCTGCTGCCCGCGCAGGACGAGGCCCTCACCGTCAAGGCCACGCGCAACGCGCTGGCCCGGCTGGATGCCGATCCGTCCCGCTTGATGAATTGAGCCGAAACGCGCGCTGAAGGCGCGCCGCGTTCAGTGGATCAACCGCTCTTCCGGTGCCACGAACAGTTCGTCGAGGATCAGCGCGTCGGGCTCTTCGCCCAGGCTCCAGAAGACCATCAGCACGATGACCTTCAGGTCCTCCAGCGCCAGCGGGCATTCACCCACCGCGGTGGCGCGGTCGATCACCATCTCGCGCATCGCGGGCGGCAGCACGCCGGCCGATTCGAGAAAACTGACGAAGCCGATCGAGTCCTCGCCCAGCCGATCGATCTCGGCGGTGGAGTACACGCGCAGGCTGTCCGGCGCCTGGTCAGCGGCATAGGCCTGGGCGGTTTCGGCCAGGCCATCGAGCCAGCTCAGCGCCTCCTGGATCTCGTCGGTTTCGAAGCCGACGGCCGAGAGTTTGCGCGTCAACTGGTCGTGGTCAGGGCAGGCGTCGGGCCGCCAATAGTTCTCGTAGAGATAGACCAGCACTTCGAACATGAAACGACTATACCCCAGGGGTTCCCGCAGAAAACGGTGGTTTTGAGCCACGGTGGGCAGGCCAAATCGCCAAAATCGGCGAGCGCGCGCCCACTTTCAAGGCGAGGCTCAAACGCCCTGGCGGCGCTGGTACAAGCCGCCCGGCAGCCGGGCCACCAGGCCCTCGAGCTCCAGCGTCAGCAGGTGGGCCGACAGCGCATGCGTCGGCCAGCCGCAGCGGTCGATCAGCGCATCCAGCGACAGCGGGTCGTGGCCCAGGGCGCGCAGCACCGGATCGTCAGGCTCGGCGGCGGGTGCGCTGTCGGCGGCGGTTGCCGGGCTGGCGCGTGGCCGGGTGACGGCCGGCACCAGCGGCCCCAGTTCCTCGGCCACCTGCTCGGGCGATTCGACCAGCGCCGCGCCCTGGCGGATCAGCGCGTGGCAGCCGGCCGATTGCGGTGCCAGGATCGAGCCCGGGATGGCCATCACCTCGCGGCCCGACTCCGAGGCCAGCCGGGCGGTGATCAGCGAGCCCGAGCGCAGCGTGGCCTCGACCACCAGCGTGCCGCGCGACAGCCCGGCGATGATGCGGTTGCGCTGTGGAAAGTGCGCGGCCAGCGGCGGTGCGCCCAGTGGCAGCTCGCTGATCAACAGCCCCTGTTCGGCGATGCGGTGCGCCAGCGTGCGGTGGCTGGGTGGATAGACCCGGTCGATGCCGGTGCCGATGACCGCGATGGTGCGCCCGCCCGCGGCCAGCGCGCCCTCGTGCGCGGCGCCGTCGACGCCCGCGGCCAGGCCCGAGACGATGGTCCAGCCCTGGCCGGCCAAGGTGCTGGCGAATTGGCGCGCGTTGTCGCGCCCCTGCGCACTGGGCTTGCGGCTGCCGACGATGGCCAGGCTGGGCGCGTTGAGCAGCGCGGCGTCGCCCAGCAGGTACAGCAGCAGCGGTGGATCGGCGCTGTGCAGCAGCGGCTCGGGGTAGTCGGCATCGCCCAGCACCAGGATGCGGCGCGCTGGCGCCGCGGCGCGCCAGGCCAGGGTGGTGGCCAACCGCTGGGCGTGGCCCTCGGGCGGCGTGGACAGCGCCAGCGCGGTGGGGGCGTCGACGCACTCGCCCAGGGCGTTCACCGGCGCGGCGATCGCCGCCTGCGGGCTGCCGAAGCGCGCCAGCAGCCGGCGTGCAGCCTCGCGGCCCACGCCGGGGCTGTGCAGCAGGTGCAGCCAGGCGCCGAGTTCGGCGTCGTCCAGCGCGGGGGCTGGTGCGGTCAAGGCCGGCGCCAGCTCAAGGCTGGCTGAAGCGGTCGCCCGGCCGGATCGGGTCGGAGGCCGAGAGGATCAGCGCGTACGACACCCGCTCGAAGACGCGGAACACGAACAGCAGGCCGGTGCGTTCGTCGGGCAGCTGGATGGCTTGCGGCTGGGCGCCCGTGCGGTCGGTGGCCGGCGCGCCGGCGCGCCACAGCGCCAGCACATGGCCACGCTCCATGCCGTCGCGCTGGCCGCGGCTGATGGCCACGATCTGGTTCTGGCCGGCGGTCAGCGCCTCGCCGTAGACGGAGATCACCTGGCCGGCCATCGGCGCGGCCGGCGGGTGCGGCACGTAGGCCGAAAAATCGCGCGCTGGCACAGGCGTCAGCCGATCGCCCACACCGGCCTCCTGCCGCGCGCTGGTCATCACGAAGGTGGCCGGCACCGGCAGGCCGCCCACCGGGCTGGTGCCGTCGGTGCGCACGTAGTCCGCGGTGCCGATGTAGCCGGCCTCGTAGCCCAGCACCTCCTGCGTGGTCGGGTCGCGCAGCGGTTTGCTCTGGCGGAACAGCGAGAAGCTGCGTGCGCCGCCCAGATCGCCACGCACGTAGGCGGTCTCGCCGCGCGAGATCATCACCCGGCCCTCTTGCGTGGCGACGATGCGCGGCGCGCCGGCCAGCTCGTCCTGGCTCAGCACCACCGCCTCGTTGAGGAAGGGCGCGATCAGCTGCAGCGGGATCGACGCGATGGCGCCGTTGTCGAGCAGTTCGCTGCGGATGCGCGGCGACAGCCGCACGGTGTTCGACGGCGCCTGGCCTTCGGCACCGCCCTTGGACAGCATCAGCCGGGCGCGGTCGCCATCCTTGACCAGCACCAGCACCTGGCCGGGGAAGATCAGGTGCGGATTGCGGATGTCCTGCAGGTTCATGCCCCACAGCTCGGGCCAGCGCCACGGGCTCTTGAGGAAAAGCGAGGCGATCGCCCACAGCGTGTCGCCGCGCTGCACGGTGTGCGAGGCGGGCGCGTTGTCGGCCAGCGCGGACAGCGGCACGCCGGTGCCGGCCACCTGCTGGGCAGTGGCGCGCTGCGCCGGTGTGATCGGGAAGGCGGGCTGGGCCAACGCCGGCAGCGTGGCCAGCCAGGGCGTCAGCGCCAGCCCGACGCCCAGCCACTGCACCAGCCCGCGCCGGCCGCCTTGCACCGAGGGGCCCCCGGGGGCCGGGTGGGCAAAGCGGGGCGGGCGTGAACTCATGGGGGCGGTCTCCGGATGGGCCAGTGCCACAATCCGGCCTGACCGGCCTGCATGCAGCACCCGCAGCACGGTCGGCCACGGGGCCGGCTCAAGTTCATGCTGCCTCGCAGATTCTGCCGGTAAACCCTTGATATCGCAACGAAATGCGCTGGCCAGCCGAGCCGATCCGAGCCCCAGTGCACCGTTTGGCGTTGCTTGACATCCACAACGGTAACCCCATGTGTCGGCCTGGACCGACGCGTCTTTCGGCACCTCCTCGCCCATGCCCCAGCTGAACATTCTTCGTTACCCCGATCCCCGCCTGCACACCGTGGCCAAGCCCGTGGCCGAGGTGGACGAACGCCTGCGCCGGCTCGCCGACGACATGCTCGAGACGATGTATGCGGCCGACGGCGTGGGCCTGGCCGCCACCCAGGTGGACGTGCATGTGCGCCTGCTGGTGATGGACACCTCGGCCGAGCGTGACCAGCCGCAGGTGCTGATCAACCCCGAGATCACCGCGCGCAGCGCCGAGATGATCCGCGGCGACGAGGGCTGCCTGTCGGTGCCCACCATCTACGACGAGGTCGAGCGCCATGCCCGCGTGACGGTGCGCGCGCTGGGCCGCGACGGCCAGCCCTTCGAGTTCGAGGCCGAAGGCCTGGCCGCGGTGTGCGTGCAGCACGAGATGGACCACCTGCTGGGCAAGGTGTTCGTCGAGTACCTCAGCCCGCTCAAGCGCGAGCGCATCAAGATCAAGATGATCAAGAAGACCCGCGACGAGCAGGGCAGACGCTGAATGCGCATCGCCTTCGCCGGCACGCCGGAGTTCGCCGCCACCGCGCTGGCTGCGCTGTTGCACGCGGGCCACGCGGTGCCGCTGGTGCTGACCCAGCCCGACCGGCCGGCCGGTCGCGGCCTGAAGCTGCAGCCCTCGCCGGTGAAGGCGCTGGCGCTGCAGCACGGCATCACCGTGGCGCAGCCGCGCAGCCTGCGGCTGGACGGCAAGTTCCCCGACGACGCGCGCGCCGCTCAGGCCGCCTTGCTGGCCGCGCAGTGCGAGGTGATGGTGGTGGCCGCCTATGGCCTGATCCTGCCGCAATGGGTGCTGGACCTGCCGCCGCGTGGCTGCCTGAACATCCACGCCTCGGTGTTGCCACGCTGGCGCGGCGCCGCGCCGATCCACCGCGCGATCGAGGCCGGTGATGCCGCCACCGGCATCACGCTGATGCAGATGGATGCGGGGCTGGACACCGGCGACATGCTGCTGGTCGCGCACGAGGCCATCCGCACCGACGACACCACCGCCACGCTGCACGACCGGCTGGCCGCGCTGGGCGGGCAACTGGTGGTGCAGGGCCTGGCCGATCCCGATCGGCTG
Organism: Aquabacterium sp.; assembly: GCA_030654555.1. Classification (GTDB taxonomy): domain Bacteria; phylum Pseudomonadota; class Gammaproteobacteria; order Burkholderiales; family Burkholderiaceae_C; genus Pseudaquabacterium. The sequence continues at coordinate 2,089 of JAURXG010000229.1, read as the reverse complement.
CAACGCACGCCGCAGCCCGCCGAGGGCGTGACCTACGCGCACAAGATCGACAAAGCCGAGGCGGCGATCGACTGGACGCAGCCGGCGGCGGTGATCGAGCGCCGCGTGCGCGCCTTCGACCCGTTTCCGGGCGCCAGCTTCACCCTCGACGGCGAGGTGATCAAGCTGTGGCGCGCCGCGCTGCAGCCCGATCGACAAGGCCGGCCCGGCGAGGTGCTGACCGCCTCGGACGGCCGTCTCACGGTGGCCTGCGGCGACGGCGCGCTGGACCTGCTGCAGCTGCAGCGCCCCGGCGGGCGGCGCAGCGACGCCGCGGCCCTGCTGCAGGCGCGGCCGGGGCTGGCCGGTCGATGCCTGTCGCCCACCTGAGTTCGGTCGGCACCCGGCCGATTGAACTTGCCGCCATCGGCCGCATCTGATGCCTGCCCGATGTCGGGCCACCAACCAAGGATCTGCACACCATGTTCAACCTGATGAAGACGGCCATCCTGATGGCTGCCATCACCGCCCTGTTCATGCTGGTCGGCCAGTGGATGGGCGGCCGCTCGGGGATGATGCTGGCGCTGGTGTTGGCGATCGGCATGAATTTCTTCAGCTACTGGTTCTCCGACAAGATCGTGCTGAAGATGTACAAGGCGCGCGAGGTCGACGACAGCACTGCACCGCAGTTCGTGGGCATGGTGCGTGAGCTGGCGCAGAAGGCCGGCATCCCGATGCCCAAGGTCTACCTGATCGACGAAGACGCGCCCAACGCCTTTGCCACCGGCCGCAACCCCGAACATGCGGCGGTGGCCGCCACCACCGGCATCATCCGGGTGCTGAGCGCGCGCGAGCTGCGCGGTGTGATGGCCCACGAGCTGGCGCACGTCAAGCACCGCGACATCCTGCTGTCGACCATCAGCGCGACGATGGCCGGTGCCATCGGCATGCTGGCCAACTTCGCGATGATGTTCGGCGGGCGCAGCAGCGACGGCCAGCGCAGCAACCCGATCGCAGGCATCGCGGTGGCCATCCTGGCGCCGCTGGCGGCCAGCCTGATCCAGATGGCGATCAGCCGTGCGCGCGAGTTCGAGGCCGACCGCGGTGGTGCCGAGATCTCGGGCGACCCGGCGGCGCTGGCCTCGGCGCTGGACAAGATCCACCGCATCGCGCAGGGCCTGCCGATGGAGGTGGCCGAGCGCCACCCCGAGACGGCGCAGATGATGATCATGAACCCGCTGTCGGCGGGCGGCTTGCGCGGCCTGTTCTCCACCCACCCGTCCACCGAGGAGCGGGTGGAGAAACTGATGGCCATGGCGCGCGGCGGCTGAGCCCCGGCACTAGCCAGTCCGCTGGCGCGGTGCGGCCCCGGGGCGCTCAAGTTGACGGGCGCCCGGGCCGATAAGCCCGTCATGCGTCGCTTGTTCGCCCCGTTGCTGCTGTCTGCCCTGGCCCTGCCGCTGGTCGGCTGCGACCAACTGGGCATCGAATCGCCCGCCGCCGTCAGCGCCCGCAAGGAGGCCGACAGCAAGGCCATCGGCGGCGCCTGCCGCCATGCCGGCCGGGCGATCGAGGATTGCTACACCCTCAACAAGAAGGCCGACAAGGCCGCGATGTACGCCGGCTGGCGCGAGATGAACGAGTACATGATCGAGAACAAGCTCGAGCCCGTGCTGCCGGTGATCCCGCTCGAGTCGCCCAAGCCGCCGAAGCCCGTGGCATCGGCGCCCGAAGACGGCGAGGAGGCCGTGGACGAACCGGCCACCACCAAGGCCACCGGGAACGCCAAGCACTGATCCCGCGCGGCCGGCGCCCAGCGCCGGGCGCGCCCCGAGGCGCAGCCGGTCAGGGCGTCTTGGGCACGACCACCCGCCTGGGGTTGATCCCCAGCCTCGGGAAGTCCATCAACGCGGCCGCAAACAGCGGCTGCAGCACCGTCGTGGCACTGCTCTGGAAACCCTCGCTGCTGGCGCGCGCCTCGAACAGCGGCTGGCCGCTGGCCCGGTCGCGGATCAACACCGCCACCTCGCGGTCATAGCGCGGCGGCTCGGTGCGCCAGGTGGCGCCCCACACCGGGCCGCGCCAGGGCGAGCGGTGCCAGTAGCCGAAA
>JAURXG010000220.1 GCA_030654555.1 Aquabacterium sp. | reverse complement strand
TCGGGTCGCCTTCCTTGCGGGAGGGCGCCTTCACCAGATCCTCGCGTTTGACGCCCAGCCACATGGCCACGGCCGCCGCGACGAACACCGACGAGTAGATGCCGAACAGGATGCCGATGGTCAGCGCCACGGCCAAGTAGTGCAGCGTGGGGCCACCGAACAGCAGCATCGACAGCACCATCATCTGGGTCGAGCCGTGGGTGATGACCGTGCGACTTATGGTGCTGGTGATGGCGTGGTCGATGACCTGCGGCGTGCTCATCTTGCGGTAACGCCGGAAGGCCTCGCGCACGCGGTCGAAGATGACCACCGACTCGTTGACCGAATAACCCAGCACCGCCAGCACCGCCGCCAGCACCGCCAGCGAGAACTCCCACTGGAAGAAGGCGAAGAAGCCCAGGATGATCACCACGTCGTGCAGGTTGGCGATGATGCCGGCCACGCCGAACTTCCATTCGAAGCGGAAGGCCAGGTAGAGCACGATGCCGATGATCACGAAGGCCAGCGCCTTGAGGCCGTCGGTGGCCAGTTCGCTGCCCACGGCCGGGCCGACGAACTCGGTGCGCGAGAGCTTGACCGGCTCCACGCCCGCGGCATTGGTGCACGAGGGCCGGCTCACCGGCTCGCCCTGCGGCGTGGTGTAGGCCTTGGTGGCCAGCGTGCCACCCTCGGCCTTGCACAGCACGTCGAAGACACGCGGCGCCACTTCGCTCTGCTTGACGTCGGCGCGCACCGGCAGGCGCACCAGCACGTCGTGCGAGGTGCCGAAGTTCTGTACCTGCACCTCGCCGAAGCCCATGGTGTCGACGGCCGCACGCGTCTTCTCCAGGTTGGCGGCCTGGGCGTATTCGACCTCCAGCACGGTGCCGCCGGTGAACTCGATCGACAGGTGCAGGCCGCGGGTGACGAGGAAGAACACCGCCAGCGCGAAGGTGACGAACGAGATGATGTTGAACACCAGCGCATGCCGCATGAACGGGATGTCGCGGTGGATCCGGAAGAATTCCATGTGTCAGGGCTCCCTGGGCGTGGCGTCGGCCGTCAGGCCTTGGCCACCGGTTCGTCTTCGTCGCTCAGGGCCGCTGGCGCCGCCCCGTTGGGCCGCCAGACCTGGCCGATCGACACGCTCTTCAGGCGCTTCTTGCCACCGTACCAGAGGTTGACCAGGCCGCGCGAGAACATCACCGACGAGAACATGCTGGTCAGGATGCCCAGGCAGTGCACCACCGCGAAACCGCGCACGAAGCCCGAACCGAAGGCCAGCAGCGCCAGGCCGGCGATCAGCGTGGTGATGTTGCTGTCCAGGATGGTGGCGAAGGCCTTCTCGTAGCCGGTGTTGATGGCCGCCTGCGGCGTGGCGCCGCTGCGCAGTTCCTCGCGCACCCGCTCGTTGATCAGCACGTTCGAGTCGATCGCCATGCCCAGCGTCAGCGCGATGGCGGCGATGCCCGGCAGGGTCAGCGTGGCCTGCAACATCGACAGGATGCTGATCAGCAGCAGCAGGTTGAAGGCCAGCGCCAGCGTCGAGAACACGCCGAACAGCAGGTAGTAGCCGCACATGAACACGGCAATCGCCGCGAAGCCGTAGCCCACGCTGGCAAAGCCCTTGGCGATGTTGTCGGCGCCCAGCGTCGGGCCGATGGTGCGCTCTTCGATGATCTCCATCGGCGCGGCCAGGCTGCCCGCGCGCAGCAGCAGCGCGGTGTCGGCGGCCTCGGTGGTGGTCATCTGGCCGCTGATCTGCACGCGGCCACCGCCGATTTCGGAACGGATCACCGGCGCGGTGACCACCTCGCCCTTGCCCTTCTCGAACAGGATGATGGCCATGCGCTTGTTGATGTTCTCGCGCGTGACGTCGCGGAAGATGCGCGCGCCCTTGGCATCCAGCGTGAGGTGCACCGCCGCCTCGCCCTGGTTGTCGCCCGAGAAGCCGGGCTGGGCGTCGGTCAGGTTCTCGCCGGTCAGGATGACCTGGCGGAAGACGATGATGGGCGCGCCGTCCTTCTCCAAGTAGCGCTCGCTGCCGAAGGGCACCGGGCCGCCCCCCGACAGCGCGGCCAGCGCCTCGGTGCTGGTGTTGACCAGGCGCACCTCCAGCGTGGCGGTGCGGCCGATGATGTCCTTGGCCTTGGCGGTGTCCTGCACGCCCGGCAGCTGCACCACCACCCGGTCGGCGCCCTGCTGCTGGATCACCGGCTCGGCCACGCCGAGTTCGTTGACGCGGTTGTGCAGCGTGGTGATGTTCTGCTTGATCGCCGCGTCCTGCACCGCCTTGGCCGAGGTGGGCTTGAGCGCGCCGGTGAGGCGGAACTCGGCGCCATCGGGCGCCTCGGTCCAGTCCAGATCAGGCAGTTGCTCGCCCAGCAGCGTGCGCGCCTGCGCCAGCGTGGCGGCGTCGCGGAAGCGCACCACCACCAGGTTGCCGTCGCGGTTGATGCCGGCGTGGCGGATGTTCTTGTCGCGCAGCAGCGTGCGGATGTCGCCCGAGAAGGACTCGGCCTTCTTGGTCAGCGCCGCCTTCATGTCGACCTGCATCAGGAAGTGCACGCCGCCGCGCAGGTCCAGGCCCAGGTACATCGGCAGCGCGTGCAGGCTGGTCAGCCAGTGCGGCGAGCGGCTCAGCAGGTTCAGCGCGACGATGTAGGCCGGGTTGGCCGGATCGGGGTTGAGCGCCTTGGTGATCGCGTCCTTGGCCTTGATCTGGTCATCGGTGCTGCCGAAGCGCGCCTTGACCGAGTTGCCCTCGAACTGCACGAAGTCGGGCTTCAGGTTGGCAGCCGCCAGCGTCTGCTCGATGCGCGGCACCAGCGCGGCGTCGAGCTTGAGCGTGGCCTTGCCGCTGGAGACCTGCACCGCAGGCGCCTCGCCGTACAGGTTGGGCAGCGTGTAGAGCAGGCCGACCAGCAGCGCGATGCCGAGGATCAGGTATTTCCACCAGGGGTAGCGGTTCATCTTGGATTCCTCGGCCCGGCGGCCGGTGGGCCTGGCCTGGGCGGGCGATCACCCGTCGCGGGGCGTTGGGAGCGTGGCGAGGCGCGAGCGCCTGCGGGGCCGACGCCGGCCCCGGCCACCGGTTTACTTGCCGTAGGTGCCCTTGGGCAGCACCTGCACCACGGCCGAGCGCTGCACCTGCAGCTCGACGCCGTTGGCCACCTCGACGTTGACCATGCTCTCGCCGAGCTTGGCGACGCGGCCGATCACACCACCGGCCACCACCACCTCGTCGCCCTTGGCCAGGGCGTCGATCATGGCCTTGTGCTCCTTCTGGCGCTTCATCTGCGGGCGGATCATGATGAAGTACAGCACCACGAACATCAGCACCAGCGGCAGCAGCTGGCCGAGCGAGCCGAACATCGATTCGGCGCCACCGACGGCGGCAGCCGGCGCGGCTTGGGCAAAGGCGTTGGAAATGAACACGTTGAGATTCCTCGGGACAGGTCACCCGCTGGTGGCGCGGGCAAACCACCTATTGTAGGTGGGGGGGGTTGGGACGGGCGATGGGGCCGATGCAAGTGATGGCGGGCGGGCCCGCCGGGGCTCAGAACAGTGCCATGCTGAGCTTGCGGCGGTATTGGTCGAGCAACGGGTCGCTGGACGCCACGGCGGCATGGCCGGTGAGTTCCAGCGCGCCCTTGGCCTTCTCGCCGGCGGCCGCCACCTTGGGCGCGGGCTTGCTCATCAGCTCGAGGATGGCGACGTAGGTCTTGCGCGCCAGCTCGCCGTTCCAGGCCTTGTCGCGCATCACGATCTCGAGCAGCGCGTCCATCGCGTCGGTGAAGCGGCCCTGCGCCATCAACCCCTGCGCCAGCTCGTAGCGGGCGTCGAAGTCGCGGCGGTTGGCCTCGATGGCGGCGGCCAGTTGCTCGGGCGTGCGCGCTGCCGGCGCCTTCTCGCAGGCGTCCAGCCACAGGCCCAGCGCGGCGACGCGGGCGTCGAGCAGGGCCTTGCTGGCCACCGGCGCCCAGGCCGCGCGCGCCTGCGCCACCTGGCCGGTCTCGATCAGCAGCTTGACGTAGTCGTAGCGGGCACCGTCGTTGGCCGGGTCGATGGCCACCGCCTGCTGCAGCTTGGCCAGCGCCGCGTCGAGGTCGCCCTCGGCTTCCAGCGCCTCGGCCTCGGCGGTGTCTTCCTCGGCCTCCAGCGCCTCGGCGCTGGGCACGTGGCGGTCGAGGAACTCGCGGATCTGCGCCTCGGGGATCGCGCCGACGAAGCCGTCCACCGGCTGGCCCTGGTTGAACATCACGCAGAACGGGATCGAGCGCACGCCGAAGGCCTGGCTCAGCTGGGCCGCGATCTCGGGCTGGTCGTCGCTGTTGAGCTTGGCCAGCTTGAAGCGCCCGCCGTAGGCCGCCTCCACCTTCTCGAGCAGGGGGCCCAGCGTGCGGCAGGGGCCGCACCAGGGGGCCCAGATGTCGAGCAGCACCGGCTGCTGCATCGAGGCCTGGATCAGGTCGGCTTCGAAATTCTGGATGGTGATGTCGCTCATGGGTCGGCCAGGGGTGGTGATGGGGCAAACAGCGGCAGATAGGGGCGGCCGCCTACAATTCAATGCTTTTGCAGCTGCCGGCGCCTCGTCGCCCTGTCCGACGTGAACCCCACCGACCAACACCCCCTGAAACCGGATGCCGGCACCGCGGCTGGCGAGGCGGCCGGCGCCTCGTCGGCGGTGCAGGTGGGCGTGCTGATGGGCTCGTCCAGCGACTGGGAGACGATGCGGCAAGCCGCGCAGATTCTCGCCGAGTTTGGCGTGCCGCACGAATGCCGGGTGGTCTCGGCCCACCGCATGCCCGATCAGATGTTCGCCTACGCCGAGGCCGCCGCGGGCCGCGGGCTGTGCGCCATCATCGCCGGCGCCGGCGGCGCGGCCCACCTGCCGGGCATGCTGGCGGCCAAGACCACGGTGCCGGTGCTGGGCGTGCCGGTGGCC
>JAURXG010000219.1 GCA_030654555.1 Aquabacterium sp. | reverse complement strand
TTCCAGACCAACATCCTGGCGCTGAACGCGGCGGTCGAGGCCGCCCGCGCCGGCGAGCAGGGCCGCGGCTTTGCCGTGGTGGCCAGCGAGGTGCGCAGCCTGGCGCAGCGCAGCGCCGATGCGGCGCGCGAGGTCAAGACGCTGATCAACGCCAGCGTCGAGCGGGTGGAGCAGGGCACGGCCCTGGTCGACGAGGCCGGCGCGACGATGCAGGAGGTGGTGTCGTCGATCAAGCGGGTGGCCGACATCATGGGCGAGATCAACGCCGCCAGCTCCGAGCAGGGTGCCGGCGTGATGCAGGTGGGCGAGGCGGTGACGCTGATGGACCAGGCCACGCAGCAGAACGCCGCGCTGGTGGAAGAGTCGGCCGCCGCTGCCGAGAGCCTGAAGGGCCAGGCGCGCCAGCTGGTCGACGTGGTGGCGGTATTCAGCCTGGGTGCGGGCGACCGTGCCGCGGCAGCAGCGCCGGCGCACCCGACGATGCACACGCCGGCCGCGCCCAGCGTGCGCCCTGCAACCGCCACGCGCCCGTCTGCGGCCGCCATGGCCGCCAGTGCGGCCCCGCGCGCCACCCCGGTGCGCACCGTGGCAGCGGCACCGGCGCCGGCGAGGCGCGCCGAGCCGGTCGCCGCGGGCGGCGACGACGACTGGGCGTCGTTCTAGGCCGGGCGGCGTGGCGCCGTCACACCGACACCGACGGCAGGCCTGACAGCGCCATCGCGAGTTCTTCCTCGCTGTAGCTCTGGTCGGTCAGCTTGCCGGCGAAGTAGTTGCTGTAGGCGGCCATGTCGAAGTGGCCGTGGCCGCAGAGGTTGAACAGGATGGTCTCGCTGCGGCCCTCGGCCTTGCAGCGCAGCGCCTCGACGATCGCGCCCTTGACGGCATGGTTGGCCTCGGGCGCCGGCACGATGCCTTCGGCCCGGGCGAACATCACGCCGGCCTCGAAACACGCCACCTGGTGGTAGGCGGTGGCTTCGAGCAGGCCCAGCTCCTTCAGGTGGCTGACCATCGGCGCCATGCCGTGGTAACGCAGCCCACCGGCATGGAAGCCCGGCGGCGTGAAGGTGCTGCCCAGCGTGTGCATCTTGGTCAGCGGCGTCATGTGGCCGGTGTCGCCGAAGTCGTAGGCGTACTTGCCGCGCGTCAGGCTGGGGCAGGCCGCGGGCTCGACCGCGACGATGCGGCGCTTCTTGCCACCGCGCAGCTGCTGGCCGATGAACGGGAAGGCGATGCCGGCGAAGTTGCTGCCGCCACCGGTGCAGCCGACGATGACATCCGGGTCGTCGCCGGCCATCTCCAGCTGCAGCATGGCCTCCTGGCCGATGATGGTCTGGTGCAGCAGCACATGGTTGAGCACCGAGCCCAGCGCGTACTTGGTGTCGTCGTGCTGCGCGGCGATCTCCACCGCCTCGCTGATGGCGATGCCCAGCGAGCCGGGGTGGTCGGGCCGGTCGGCGAGCACGGCGCGGCCGTACTGGGTCTCGTTGGAGGGGCTGGCCACGCAGCGCGCGCCATAGGTTTCCATCAGCGCGCGGCGGTAGGGCTTCTGGTCGTAGCTCACGCGCACCTGGAAGATGGTGACGTCCAGCCCGAACAGGTTGCCGGCAAAGGCCAGCGACGAGCCCCATTGCCCCGCGCCGGTCTCGGTGGTGAGCTTCTTGACCCCGGCCTGGGCGTTGTACCAAGCCTGCGGCACGGCGGTGTTGGGCTTGTGGCTGCCGGCGGGCGAGACGCCTTCGTACTTGTAGTAGATCTTGGCGGGCGTGCCCAGCGCCTTCTCGAGCCGGTGGGCGCGGAACAGCGGCGCCGGACGCCACAGCTTGAAGACCTCGCGCACCGGCTCGGGGATCGGGATCTCGCGCTCGGTGGACACCTCCTGCAGGATGAGCTCCATCGGAAACAGCGGCGCCAGGTCGGCCGGGCCGATCGGCTGCATCGTGCCCGGGTGCAGCACCGCCGGCGGTGGCGAGGGCAGGTCGGCGGCGATGTTGTACCAGTGCTTGGGCATGCGGCTGGCATCGAGGTGGTACTGGGTGGCGCTCTGGCTCATGGGGGCTGCTCCTCGTGGTGTGGATGGGTGCCTCATCGTAGGCAGGCGGTGCCAGGCGGGCCAGCCGGGCTTGCCCGCAGGCGCTGCCGGGATCACCGTCGTGACGCAATGCGCAGGTGCCGGATCAAGCCGGTCGGGGTTGTGGCCGATACGGGGACAGGGCCTCCAAGGGCGGGTTGCCCTGCAGCCTGGTCTCTGGCGGCGTCGCCTGCAACGCGCCCTGGCACCGGACACCGAACAACATGCCCCGATGGAGTGCACCAACGTGAGTAACCTGTCAGATGGCCCGGATGCGCTGGACCAACTCGACGCGCTGGTGCGCCAGCTCGGCACCACCTTGTCCGAGCTGGGTTGGGATGCCGCGCTGCACCAGCTGGTCGACGAACTGCCCGACGCCCGCGACCGCCTGGCCTACGTGGGCCGCATGACCGAGGACGCGGCCAACAAGGTGTTGAACATGGTGGACGCGGCTCAGCCGGTGTGCCACTCGGCAGCCACCGAGGCCGCCAGCCTGGCCGAGCGACTGGACGGCCTGTCGACGCACGCCGAACTGGGCGTGGGCGAGGCGCGCGCGGCACTGGCCGAGGCCGCCGCCGCGCTGCGCCATCAAGGCGAGGTGAAGCGTGCGCAGGCCGGCGTCTTGACCGACATCATGATGGCGCAGGACTTCCAGGATCTGTCGGGCCAGGTGATCAAGAAGGTGGTGCTGATCATCAGCCACGCCGAGCAGCAGCTGCAGCAGCTGCTGGCCCAGAGCGAGGGCAAGGCCGTGGCCGCGCTGGACACCGGCAAGCTGGTCGGCCCGCAGGTGCCCGACAAGGCGGTGGACCAGGAAGGCGTGGACGACCTGCTGGCGTCGCTGGGCTTCTAGGCGGCCGCCGGCCCACCCGACGGCCGGGCATGGCCGGGCACGTTCAGCCCGACAACAGTTCCAGCGCGCGGTCCATGCCGCCCGACTCGATCGAGATCATGGCCTGCTCGCGCACCGCGGGCTTGCCGTGGTAGGCGATGGACAGGCCGGCCACGCTCATCATCGGCAGGTCGTTGGCACCGTCGCCCACGGCGATGGCCTGGGCCGGTGCGATGCCCATCAGCTCGCAGACCTCGAGCACCACGCGGCGCTTCTCGGCACCGTCGCAGATGTCGCCCCAGGGCCGGTCGAACAACGTGCCGGTGAGCCGGCCGTTGAAGACGCCCAGACTGTTGGCCCGCGCGAAGTCCAGCCCCAGCCGGTGGCGGATGCGCTCGGAGAAGAAGGTGAAGCCGCCCGAGACCAGCAGCGTCTTGAGCCCCGCGCGCTGGCAGGCCTGCACGAAGGCCTCGACGCCGGGGTTGAGCTGCAGCCGCTGGTCGTAGACCTGCTGCAACGCCGCCTCGGGCACGCCGGCCAGCAGCGCCACGCGGCGGCGCAGGCTGTCCTTGTAGTCGGTGATCTCGCCGCGCATCGCGGCCTCGGTGATGGCGGCCACCTCGTCCTTGCGGCCGGCCATGGCGGCGATCTCGTCCACGCACTCGATGTTGATCAGCGTGGAGTCCATGTCGAAGGCCACCAGCTTGTAGTTCGACAGCGGCAGCGGGGGCGTGAAGCCGCGGATGAACAGTCCGGGCGCAAATTCTTGGGCGGTCATGGCGGCGCGGATGTTACCTGCGTGGGGCAGGCACCGAGGCCGTCGATGGTGCGCCGGCGCCAGAATGGCGGCATGGGCGGCCCGCGGGGCCGCGTTTGCAGGAGCTTCCAACCATGTCCGATCCGCTGGTGCTGGTCAGCACCCAAGGCGCCGTGCGCACCCTCACCCTGAACCGCCCTGCGGCGCTGAACAGCTTCACCGCCGCGATGCACCGCGAGTTGCTGGCCGCGCTGGATGCGGCGGCTGCCGACGACGCGGTGCGCTGCGTGGTGTTGACCGGCGCCGGCCGGGGCTTCTGCGCCGGCCAGGACCTCAACGACGAGGGCATGGGCCAGGATGGCACGCCGGCCGACGTCGAGGGCGTGGTCGAGCGCCACTACAAGCCGCTGGCGCTGCGCATCCGCAGCATGCCAGTGCCGGTGATCGCGATGGTCAACGGCGTGGCCGCCGGTGCCGGCGCCAACATCGCGCTGGGCTGCGACCTGGTGATCGCGGCGAAGTCGGCCAGCTTCATCCAGGCCTTCTCCAAGATCGGCCTGGTGCCCGACGGTGGCGGCACCTGGCTGCTGCCACGCCTGGTGGGCCGCGCACGCGCCATCGGCCTGGCGATGACCGGCGACAAGCTGCCGGCCGAAGAGGCCGCCGCGATGGGCATGATCTGGCGCTGCGTGGACGATGCCGCGCTACGCGACAGCACGACGGCGCTGGCCGACAGGCTGGCCGGCATGCCGGCGCGGGCGCTGGCGGCCACGCGGCGTCTGCTCGACGAGGCGGTGGTGATGGACTTCGCCGGCGCGCTGAGCCAGGAGGCCCGGGTGCAGGGCGAGATGAGCCGCGGCGCCGACTTCGCCGAAGGCGTGGCGGCCTTCCTGCAGAAGCGCGCGCCGGTGTTCAAGGACCGCTGAGACGCAGGGTCGACGACGCCCCTCAAGCTGTAGGGAGGTCTTGACGATAAGCAGCGGGTGGGGCTCGCTGCTGTACCGTGCCGGGGTGGCATGGGAGCGGGTCCGTTCTCACGGAATCGTCCATGTCCCTTGTCGTTCTTGGCGGCGTCGAGCGCCGCAGCCCGGTGCACCGGGTGCTCAACCATGTCTCGATCCGCCTGAAGCTGGGCGCGTTGGCCGCCATCAGCGCGCTGGTGATGGTGGGCCTGGGTGGCTGGCTCACCTGGCAGAACTACCTCAACGAGATCGAGGGCCGCAAGATCGGCCTGCGCCAGAACGTGGAGACCGCTGCGTCGGTGCTGCGCTGGGCGCATGGCCTGGAGACGGCCCGGGTGGTGAGCACCGCCCAGGCCCAGGCGCTGGCGCTGCAGGCCCTGCAGGGGGCGCGCTACGGCGGCAACGAGTACTACTGGATCAACGACATGAGCCCGCGCATGGTGATGCACCCGATCAAGCCGGCGCTGAACGGGCAGGACGTGGGCGGCATGCGCGATCCGGATGGCACGCCGCTGTTCCTGCGTTTCGTCGAGACGGTGCGCAGCCAGCGCGCCGGCTACGTGGCCTACCGCTGGCCCAAGCCGGGTGAGGACGCGCCGGTGGAGAAGCTGTCCTACGTGGCCGGCTTCGAGCCCTGGGGCTGGGTGATCGGCAGCGGGCTCTACATGGACGACCTGCGCAGCGCCTTCATGGTGCAGGTGCGCCACGTGGCCGGGCTGATCTGCGCCGCGCTGGCGGCCACGCTGCTGGCGCTGCACCTGGTGTATGCGTCCATCATGCGCGGCCTGGCCAAGGCGGCGAGGGTGGCGCGTGCCATCGCCGACGGCGACGTCAGCCGCGAGATCCTGCTGGTGGGCAGCGACGAGATCGGCGACCTGATCGGCGAGATGAAGCGCATGAGCGACCAGCTCAACACCACCATGGGCGAGGTGCACGACGCGGCCGCCAGCCTGTCGTTTGCCAGCCAGGAGATCGCCGCGGCCAACCACGACCTGAGCGGCCGCACCGAGCGCACGGCGGCCAACCTGCAGCAGGCGGCGCAGTCGCTGGGGCAGGTGACGTCGTCGGTGCAGGGCAACACCGAGGCGGCCCACCGCGCCGGGCTGAGCGCGGCCAGCGCGGCCGAGGTGGCCACCGAGGGCGGCGACATCGTCGGCCGCGCGGTGCACACGATGGCCGACATCAGCAGCGCGTCGCACCGCATCGCCGACATCACCGGCGTGATCGACGGCATCGCCTTCCAGACCAACATCCTGGCGCTGAACGCGGCGGTGGAGGCCGCCCGTGCCGGCGAGCAGGGCCGGGGCTTCGCGGTGGTGGCTGCCGAGGTGCGCATGCTGGCGCAGCGATCGGCCACCGCAGCGCGCGAGATCAAGGGGCTGATCCAGGCCTCGGTCGAGCGCACCGACGCGGGTGCGGCCCTGGTCAACGAGGCCGGCGCGGCGATGCAGCGCATCGTGGCCTCGGTGCGCGAGGTGAATGCGCAGATCCACGACATCACCCAGGCCAGCGCCGAGCAGGGCAGCGGCATCGGCCAGGTCAACCACAGCGTGGGTGAGCTCGACCAGATGACGCAGCAGAACGCTGCGCTGGTGGAGCAATCGGCCGCGGCGGCCGAATCGCTGAAGTCGCAGGCCCTGCGCCTGAGCAGCGCGGTGCGCAGCTTCAAGCTCGATGCCGAGCGGCGGCTGCAGCCGGCGGGCTGAGCGTGGCGCCGGGCCTCAGGGCGCCGGGCAGTGGATCACGCCGCCCGGCGCGCGCTGCGCGGTGGTGTCCAGCAGGCCCGGCGCGGCCTGGTCGGCACCCGCCACGCCGGCGCGCTGGGCCGCCGACTGCAGCGTGCGGGCCTGCTCGGCCAGGCTGCCCATCGCGTCGAGTGCGGCCCGGCAGGGTGCGTCGACCGTGAACTGGGCGGCACCGGCAAAGCCGGTGGCC
>JAURXG010000216.1 GCA_030654555.1 Aquabacterium sp. | reverse complement strand
GGCCACCGGGGCTCTCCTTGCAGTTGGGCTCCAGCGCGTAGGGCGTGTCCTCGTACTTGGTGTGGCGCTGCTGCAGTTCGAGCGTCTTGGCGCGCAGGAAGGCCTTGGCATCCATCAGCGCCGCGGTCTCGCGCTGGAAGGCGGCGCACAGCTTGCGCGCGCCGCACACCAGGCGCGATTCGAGCAGCGCCGTCTGCACCGTCTGGTCGCCGCGCGCCTCGAGCACGCATTCGGCCACCGTGCGCACCGACGAGCCGATCTCCAGACCGATGTCCCAGCAGGCGGTGATGAAGGATTCGATGGCGGCCTTCAGCGCGCTGCCGGCCTGCACCTCGGCCTCCTCGGGCAGCAGCAGCAGCACGTCGATGTCGCTGTAGGGCAGCAACTCGCCGCGGCCGTAGCCGCCCACCGCCACCAGCGCCGCGTTGGCAGGCAGGGCGCAATGGCTCCACAGCAGCGCGAGCGTGGCATCGACGTGACGCGTCAGCGCCCTGATCAGCCGGGTGGCCGCCGGCGCGCTGGCCCGGCCCTGCATGAAGTGCTCGATCAGCGCGCGCTTGCCGTCGCGGAACTGCGCGCGCAGCGCTGCCAGGTCCAGTTCGGCCGAGGCCGGCGAGGCCGGCGAGAGCGGCGCGGGCAACGCCTCGTTGCTCATGGCCGGTGCCAGCCGGACAGTCACGCCGCGGTGACGAAGGCCGGCGGCGGCGGCGTGCCGGCCGACACCGTCAGCACCTCGTAGCCGGTGTCGGTGACCAGCACGGTGTGCTCCCACTGCGCCGACAGCGAGCGGTCCTTGGTGACGATGGTCCAGCCGTCGCCCAACTCGCGGATCTCGCGCCGGCCGGCGTTGATCATCGGCTCTATCGTGAAGATCATGCCGGCCTTCAGTTCCTCCAGCGTGCCGGGGCGGCCGTAGTGCAGCACCTGCGGCTCTTCGTGGAACTTGCTGCCGATGCCATGGCCGCAGAACTCGCGCACGATCGAGAAGCCCTGGTGCTCGGCGAACATCTGGATCGCGTGGCCGATGTCGCCCAGCCGGGCGCCGGGCCTGACCTTGGCGATGCCCTTCCACATGGCCTCGTAGGTGATGGCGCACAGCCGCTTGGCGGCGATCGAGCCCTCGCCGACGATGTACATGCGGCTGGTGTCGCCATGCCAGCCGTCCTTGATCACGGTGACGTCGATGTTGACGATGTCGCCGTTCTTCAGCGGCTTGTCGTTGGGGATGCCGTGGCAGACCTGGTGGTTGATCGAGGTGCAGATCGACTTGGGGTAGGGCACGTAGCCGGGCGGCGCGTAGTTCAGCGGCGCCGGAATGCCGCCCTGCACGTTGACGATGTGGTCGTGCGCCAGCTTGTCGAGGGCGTCGGTGGTGATGCCCGGCACGACATGTGCGGTCAGCATGTCCAGCACTTCGGAGGCCATGCGGCCGGCAGTGCGCATGCCGTCGATCTCGGCGGGGGTGGTCTTGAGGGTGATGGCCATCCTTAAATTATCCCACCTCAAAGTAGAATCCCGGGTTTTCACGGGCATGGCCAAGCTGGGCGGAACGTACGCACGACGCACGCACGACGTACGCACGACCTACGCACAGCAGGCCCGCCCCGACACGGTCCGCCATGCCGACAGCTGAACACCAAGCCGCCCTGCACACCCCCGCCCATGCCGCTTCAAACCCGGCCCAGCACCTGATGCACTTCGAGGGCGGCAACGCGCTCTCGGCCTTCCGGGCGCAGGCCTTGCTGCCGCGATTGCAGGCGATCAGCGCGCGCATCACCGGCGTGGCGGCGCGGTTTGTGCACTGGGTGTGGTCGGATGCCGCCATCGGCAACCACGACCAGCTGGCCGCGCTGCTGCACTACGGCGATGCCTATGAAGGCGGCACCGACGGCAGCCTGGTGGTGGTGATGCCCCGGCTGGGCACGGTGTCGCCCTGGGCCAGCACGGCCACCGACATGGCCCGCAATTGTGGCTTTGGCGCCGCCGCCGTCGGCGACACCGGCGGGCCTGGCCTGCACCGGGTCGAGCGGGTGACCGAATGGCGGCTGCAGCTGAAAGCCGGCCTGTTGGCCGGTGTGATCGGCGCCGCGCCCAAGCCGCTGAGCGATGCCGAGCTGCAGGCCTGCGCCGCATTGCTGCACGACCGCATGACCGAGAGCGTGGCTTTCGAGCGCGAGGCCGCGCGCCACCTGTTCGACGAGCGCGCGGCCGCGCCGCTGGCCCATGTCGACGTGCTGGGCACGGGCCCGAGCGG
>JAURXG010000214.1 GCA_030654555.1 Aquabacterium sp. | reverse complement strand
GGCCACCTACACCGGCCTGTTCACGCCGATCCGCGAGCTGATGGCCGAGATGAACACCGCGCGCGAGCGTGGCTACGGTGCCGGGCGCTTTTCCTTCAACGTCGCCGGCGGCCGCTGCGAGGCCTGCCAGGGCGACGGCGTGCTGAAGGTGGAGATGCACTTCCTGCCCGATGTCTACGTGCCCTGCGACACCTGCGCCGGCCAGCGCTACAACCGCGAGACGCTGGAGGTGCAGTACAAGGGCAAGAACATCCACGAGACGCTGGCGATGACGGTGGAAACCGCGCGCGCCTTCTTCAGCGCCGTGCCTGCGCTGGCGCGCAAGCTGCAAACGCTGCTGGACGTGGGCCTGGGCTACATCACGCTGGGCCAGAGCGCCACCACGCTGAGCGGCGGCGAAGCCCAGCGCGTGAAGCTGGCGCTCGAATTGAGCAAGCGCGACACCGGCCGCACGCTCTACATCCTGGACGAGCCCACCACCGGCCTGCACTTCGCCGACATCGAGCTGCTGCTGCGCGTGCTGCACCAGCTGCGCGACGCCGGCAACACCATCGTGGTGATCGAGCACAACCTCGACGTCATCAAGACCGCCGACTGGGTCATCGACATGGGCCCCGAAGGCGGCGCCGGTGGCGGCCGGGTGCTGGCGGTGGGGCCGCCCGAGGTCATCGCGGCCTGCGAGGAAAGCTTCACCGGGCGCTTCTTGAAGCCGCTGCTGGCGCAGGGCTGACGCGCCAGAATCCCGACAGCCCCGCAGGGAAATAGGCAACCCAGCGGTTGCCTGTCAGGCATCATGCAACCCATGAGTTGCACGACACCATGACCGACGACGAGCTCGACAGCCTGCTGCGCGCGCTGGGAGACGCCACCCGGCGCCGTCTGCTCGACCGGCTGCGCGACGAGCCCGGCCTCACCTTGTCGGCGCTGATCGATGGCTTCGAACAATCGCGCCAGGCCCTCAGCAAGCACCTGGCGTTGCTGGCCGCGGCCGACCTGGTGGTCTGCGTCTGGCGCGGCCGCGAGAAGCTGCACTACCTCAACCCGGTGCCGCTGCAAGCGCTGCCCGCGCGCTGGGTGACGACCACGGCGCGTGAACACAGCGCGGCACTGAACGCCCTGCAGCGCGCCTTGCAGGACGGCAACGCATGAGACCGCCCGGCCGCCCGAAGGGCGAATACCGCAGTGCGCAGCACGTAGGTACCCCAGTGAGCGCGCATGGCCGCTCCAAAGCGCTCATCCCGGCACGCGCAGCGTGGAGGGTCGTCCAGTGAGCGCCGCTGCCCCGACCCAGGTCTTGTCGCAGCGCCTGCCGGCCACG
>JAURXG010000284.1 GCA_030654555.1 Aquabacterium sp. | reverse complement strand
GGCGCCCGGCTTGAAAATCGAAAACACCTTGACGGGCAGTTTCTGGTCTCGGCACAGCGCAAAGGCCGTGGCGTCCATCACCTGGAGGTTCTTGGCCATGGCTTCGTCAAAGGTCAGCGCTGTGTAACGGGTGGCATTCGGGTCCTTGTTCGGATCGGCACTGTAGACACCATCCACCTTGGTGGCCTTGAGAACGATCTCGGCACCGATTTCAGCGCCACGCAGTGCGGCGGCGGTGTCGGTGGTGAAAAACGGGTTGCCGGTGCCGGCCGCAAAAACAACCACTTTGCCCTCTTCGAGGTACTGCAGCGCCTTGGGGCGGACATAAGGTTCGACCACCTGCTCGATGGCGATGGCCGACATCACGCGGGCGGTCAGGCCTTCCAGGCGCATCGTGTCGGCCAGCGCCAGCGCGTTCATCACCGTGGCCAGCATGCCCATGTAGTCGGCGGTGGCGCGGTCCATGCCCACCGAGCCGCCGGCCACGCCGCGGAAGATGTTGCCGCCGCCGATGACCACGGCCACCTCGACCCCCAGCGCCGTCACTTCCTGCACCTCGCGCACCATGCGCACGATGGTGGCCCGGTTGATACCGTAGGCGTCGTCGCCCATCAAGGCCTCACCCGACAGCTTGAGAAGAATGCGCTTGTAGGCGGGCATGCGGGTGGCTCCTGGTGGGAAGGGGGAGTTTAAGGGCGTCGCGCGGGTTGGCCGCTGGCGCACTGTGGGTTCAGGGGCGCAGCCGCCGCGATCGGCGGCGGGCTGCGCCGGGTCGGGCCGCCCGGACGTGATCCGGACGCGGCCCTGGGGGCGTCAGGCGCCCTTGGCGGCGGCGACCTGCGCAGCCACTTCGGCCGCGAAGTCGTCGACCTTCTTCTCGATGCCCTCGCCCACGATGTACATCGTGAAGCCCGCCACCTGGGTGTTGGCGGCCTTGAGCATCTGCTCGACGCTCTGCTTGTCGTTCTTGACGAAGGCCTGGTTGAACAGCGAGACCTCCTTCAGGAACTTCTGCACCGAGCCTTCGACGCGCTTGGCAACGATCTCGGCCGACTGCACCGGCTTGCCGGCGGCGGTGGCCGCGGCGGCATCCTCGGCGGCCTTCTCGGCAGCGATCTTGCGCTCCTTCTCGACCAGCTCGGCGGGCACGTTGGCCGACGACACCGCCACCGGCTTCATCGCCGCGACGTGCATCGCCACGTCCTTGGCCGCCACATCGTCGCCGGTGAACTCGACCACCACGCCGATGCGCGTGCCGTGCAGGTAGGTGGCCAGCTTCTGGTCACCGGCAAAGCGCTTGAAGCGGCGGATCGCCACGTTCTCGCCGATCTTGCCGATCAGGCCCTTGCGCACGTCCTCGACGGTCGGGCCGAAGCCTTCCTGCGACAGCGGCAGCGCCGACAGCGCGGCCACGTCGGCCGGGTTGCTCTCGGCGATCAGGCCGGCCAGGTTCTTGGTGAAGGCCAGGAACGAGTCGTTCTTCGAGACGAAGTCGGTCTCGCAGTTGACTTCGACCATCGCGCCGGTGGTGCCGGCGGCGGCGATCGCGATCACGCCTTCGGCGGTGATGCGCGAGGCGGCCTTGCCGGCCTTGTTGCCCAGCTTGACGCGCAGGATCTCTTCGGCGCGCACCATGTCGCCGTCGGCCTCGGTCAGGGCCTTCTTGCACTCCATCATCGGCGCATCGGTCTTGGCGCGCAGTTCGCCGACCATGCCTGCAGTGATTGCTGCCATCTTGAATCTCCTTGACTGTGGAGCGCCCGCTGTGGGCACCCCCGATATCGGATCGACCGCGTGAAAAAGGGGCTTCAACAGCCCCTTGTCACCGGCCGTGCGGCGAAGGGCTTTACGCGCCTTCGCTCACTTCGACGAATTCATCGCCACCGGCCACGGCTGCCACCACGTCGTTGACCGCATTGGCCTTGCCGTCGAGCACCGCGTCGGCCACCGCCTTGGCGTACAGCGCCACGGCCTTGGCCGAGTCGTCGTTGCCGGGGATGATGTAGTCGATGCCTTCGGGCGAGTGGTTGGTGTCGACCACGCCGATCACCGGGATGCCCAGCTTCTTGGCCTCGGCCACGGCGATCTTGTGGTAACCCACGTCGATCACGAACAGGGCGTCGGGCAGCGCGCCCATGTCCTGGATGCCGCCGATGTCCTTCTCGAGCTTGGCGATCTCGCGGTCAAACATCAGCGCTTCCTTCTTGGACAGCGTCTCCATGCCGGCGTCCTTGGTGGCCTGCATGTCCTTCAGTTTCTTCAGCGAGCCCTTGACGGTCTTGAAGTTGGTCAGCATGCCGCCGAGCCAGCGCTGGTCGACGTAGGGCTGGCCGGCGCGGTGCGCTTCGAGGCTGATCACCTCGCGCGCCTGGCGCTTGGTGCCCACCATCAGGATGGTGCCGCGCTTGGCGCTGAGCGAGCGCACGAACTTCATCGCCTCCTCGAACTTGGGCAGCGTCTTTTCGAGGTTGATGATGTGGATCTTGTTGCGGTGGCCGTAGATGAACGGGGCCATCTTGGGGTTCCAGAAGCGGGTTTGGTGTCCGAAATGGACGCCTGCTTCCAGCATTTCGCGCATGGTCACTGACATGGAGTTACTCCGAAGGTTGGGTCTAGAATCCGGCGCGAATCGACGCAGGCCGCAGCGGTGATTTCTCCTGCTGCAGATCCCCAGGGAGTCCCTGAGGAAGACCTTGCGCCGACACCTTTCGGCAGCCGGTTCGCGGATCGATTTACCTGTTGGGGATGCGCCACCATGGCTCACGCCCACACCCAGGTAAACCCAAAGATTATAGCATCGGCCTCCATGACCTCCGAACCCTCCCCCTTCGACCGCCTGCCTGACCTGTGTGACGCTGCCGAGGCGGTGCAGTCGGGCCAGGCCAGCGCGGCCGCGCTGATGGAGGCCTGCATCGCCGCCGCCGACGGCCCCGCCTCTGCCCAGGTCTACCTGCGGCGCTTCGACGTGCAGGCGCGTGCCGCTGCCGCCGCGGCCGACTTCGCCCATGCGGCGGGCGCCCCGCTGCCGCCACTGGCCGGGCTGGCGGTGTCGGTCAAGGACCTGTTCGATGTGGCCGGCTGGCCCACCACGGCGGGCTCGCGCTCGATGGACGACGCGCTGCCGGCCACCGCCGACTGCCCGGCCGTGGCGCGCCTGCGTGCCGCCGGTGCCGCCTTCACCGGCCACACCAACCTGAGCGAGTTCGCCTATTCGGGCGTGGGCATCAACCCGCACCACGGCACGCCGGTCAATCCGGTGACGGCCGCGCTCAACCCCACGCCGCGCATCCCCGGCGGCAGCACCTCGGGCGGCGCGGTGTCGGTGGCCACCGGCGCGGCCTGGGCGGCGCTGGGCTCGGACACCGGCGGCTCGATCCGCATCCCCGCCGCGCTGCAGGGGCTGGTGGGCTTCAAGAACACCCAGCGGCTGACGCCGCTGCAGGGCGCCGTGCCCTTGTCGTCGACGCTGGACACCGCCTGCGCCATCACCCGCAGCGTGCGCGATGCGGTGCTGCTGCACGGCGTGCTGGCCGCGCGCACGCCGCGACCGCTGGCCCGCCCGCTGCACGCGCTGCGCCTGGGCGTGCCGCAGACGCTGATGCTCGACGGGCTGGACGCCGAGGTCGGGCGCGCCTTCGACCATGTGCTGGACGTGCTGCGCGCCGGTGGCGCGCTGATCGAGGACGTGCCGCTTCCCACGCTGGCCGACCTGGCCGGCCTGCAGGCGCAGGGCGGCTTCGCCGCGGCCGAGAGCTGGGCCTGGCACCGCGCCCGTCTGGCCGAGCGCGAGGGCGACTACGACCCGCGCGTGTCGCAGCGCATCCGCCGCGGCGAGGCCATAGCCGCGGCCGACTACATCGACCTGCTGAACGCCCGCCAGCGCTGGATCGCCCAGGTGCAGGCCGAGGTGCAGGGCTTCGACGCGCTGCTGTCGCCCACCGTGCCGATGGTGGCGCCGGCCATCGCGCCGCTGCTGGGCAGCGACAAGCGCTTCTTCGCGATCAACGGCATGTTGCTGCGCAACACCGCGGTGGTGAACTTCCTCGACGGCTGCGCGCTGTCGCTGCCCTGCCAGGCCCCCGGCCAGATGCCGGTGGGGCTGATGGTGTGGGGCCCGGCGATGGCCGACGATGCGGTCTTGGGCGTGGGGCTGACCATCGAGGCCGCGCTGGCCTCGGGCGCATCGCCGGCCGGCTCGCCCGCGCGCGACCGCTGAGCATGCGGGTGGCCGTGATCGGCGCCGGCATCGTCGGCGTCACGACCGCATTCGAGCTGGCGCGAGATGGCCACCCGGTGACGGTGTTCGAGCGCCGCGGCAGCGTGGCCGAGGAAACCAGCTTCGCCAACGCCGGCGTGGTGGCGCCGGGTTATGTCACGCCCTGGGCGGCGCCGGGCATGCCGGCCAAGGTGCTGAAGCACCTGTTCAGCCGCCACGCGCCGGTGCGCCTGGGCTGGCCGATGGCCCCGGGCCAGCTGGGCTGGCTGTGGCGCTGGTGGCGCGCCTGCCGCGCGCCGGTGTTCGCCGTCAACCGCGAGCGGATGTACCGGCTGGCGCACTACAGCCAGCAACGGCTGCGCACGCTGACCCACGACCTGCACCTCGACCATGAGCAGGCGCCCGGCTACCTGGTGCTGCTGCGCACGCCGCAAGACCTGAAGCTGGCACGCGGCAGCCTGAAGTTGCTGGCCGAGCTGGGCGTCGACTTCCATCTGGTGGACGCTGCCCGCGCGCGGCAGGTCGAGCCGGGCCTGAACCCCGACATGGCGCTGCACGCCGCGGTGCACCTGCCCAACGACGAGGTCGGCAACTGCCGCCAGTTTGCGCACCGGATGCGCGGCGAGGCGCAGGCGCTGGGCGCGGTGTTCCGCTTCAACCGCAGCGTGCGCAGCCTGGGCACCGACGCCGCGCCGGTGGTCACGCACCACGCCACCGGCGTGGTCGAGGCGCCGCAGCAGGACAGGTTCGATGCCGTCGTCGTCTGCGCCGCGCTGGGTTCGTCGGCGCTGCTGCGACCGCTGGGCCTGCGCCTGCCGCTGGCGCCGGTGCACGGCTACTCGATCAGCGCGCCGCTGCGCCAGGTCGAGGGCTATCCGCACCTGGGGCCGACGGCCGGCGTGATGGACGAGAAGTACAAGGTCGCCATCAGCCGCCTGGGCCAGCGCGTGCGCGTGGCCGGCAGCGCCGAGCTGGGCGGCCGGCTGACCACGCTGGACGACGCGGCGCTGCAGACCCTGCACAAGGTGCTGGACGACTGGTACCCCGGCTGCGCCCAGGGGGGCCAGGTGCAGCAGTGGAAGGGCGCGCGGCCGATGCTGCCCGACGGCCCGCCGGTGCTGGGGCCCAGCGGCGCACCCGGCGTGTGGCTCAACCTGGGCCATGGCTCCAGCGGCTGGGCGCTGGCCTGCGGCTCGGCGCGGGTGCTGGCCGACCAGATCGCCGGCCGCGCGCCGGCGATCGACGTCAGCGGGCTGGACGTGGCACGGCTGAAGCGCTGAGCAAGCGCCAGGCGGCCAGCTGGCGCAGCAGCACCGGTGCTGCCACCGCCAGGCCCAGCAGCCCGCTGATCAGCCCCGGCGCCACCAGCATCACCGCGCCGAGGCCGCACAGCGCCTGCTCCCAGCGCTTCATCTCCACCAGCAGGTACCTCGACAGCGCCGCGGCCAGCAGCGTGATGCCCAGGATGCAGCCGATGAAGGTGATGCTGAAGTCGTACCAGGTGAAGCCCTTGGCCACCAGCAGCAGCGACGGCGAGAAGACGAAGACGAAGGGCACCAGCGCCTTGGCCAGGCCCAGCCGGAAGGCCATGTTGCCGGTCTTGAACGGGTCGCTGCCGGCCATGCCTGCTGCGGCATAGGCGGCCAGCGCCACCGGCGGCGTGATGTCGGCCAGCACGCCGTAGTAGAAGACGAAGAAGTGCGCCACCAGCGGCTCCACACCCATCAGCACCAGCGTGGGCGCGGCCACCGTCACCATGATGATGTAGTTGGCCGTGGTGGGGATGCCGCAGCCCAGCAGGATGCAGACCAGCCCGGTCATCACCAGCGCCACCACCAGCGCCAGGCTCTTGGGGTCGACCAGCGTCGCGGGCAGCCACTCGCCCACGCCGCCGGCCATCGCATTGGCCGCACCGGTGATGATGGTGCTGAGCTTGAAGCCCACGCCGGTGAGCGTGACCACGCCGATCACGATGCCCACCGTGGCCGCCGCCGCGCCCACCGCCAGCGCGTACTTGGCGCCGGTCTCCAGCGCCTCCAGCAGTGCGGCCGGCGCGATGCGGCCCTGGATGTTCAGCGTCTTGATCGCCACCGCCGCCAGCGCCACGCCCACCGCGAACACGCCCACCTTGGTGAGCTCGTCCTGCAGCCCCGCGAACACGATCAGGCCGAGCACGGCGTGCAGCACCGCCAGCAACACCCAATTGGCCAGGCCGTTGCCGCTCGGGCGGGTGGTCAGCCCGACGATGGCGCAGGAGGTGATGCCGCAGAACGCCGCCAGGTAGGGCGTGCGGCCCGAGACCAGGATGAAGATCAGCAGGAACAGCGGGATCAGCGTGGGCCAGCGCTCGCGCAGCGACTGGCGCAGCTGGGGCATCTCTTCCTCGGTGAGCCCGCGCAGGCCGAAACGCTTGGCCTCGAAGTGCACCTGCATGAACACGCCGAAGAAGTGCATGAAGGCCGGGATCGTGGCCGCGGCGATGATGGTCTGGTAGGGCACGGCCAGGAACTCGATCATCAGGAAGGCCGCCGCGCCCAGCACCGGCGGCGTGATCTGCCCGCCGGTGGACGAGGCGGCTTCCACCGCGCCGGCGAACTCGCGCCGGTAGCCCACGCGGATCATCGCGGGGATGGTGAGCGAGCCCACGGTGACGGCGTTGGCCACCGAGCTGCCCGACAGCATGCCGAACATCGCCGAGCCGAACACGCTGACCTTGGCCGGCCCGCCGGCGTAGCGCCCGGCGATGCTGGAGGCCACGTCGAGGAACAGCTGCCCCAGCCCGATGCGCGTGGCCATCACGCCGAACAGCACGAAGTGGAAGACGTAGGTGGCCACCACGCCCACCGCCACGCCGTAGATGCCCTGGCTGGTGAGGTACTGGTGGTTGACCAGCTGGCTCCAGCTGGCGCCGGCATGCTTGAGCAGGCCCGGAAACACCGGCCCGGCCATCGCATAGGCCATGAAGGCGATGGCGATGATCGGCAGCGGCCAGCCCATGCTGCGGCGCGTGGCCTCGAGCAGCGCCACGATCAGGATCGAGCCCATCGCCACGTCCAGCGGCCCGGGGTTGCCGACGCGGAAGGCCAGGTCCTCGAAGATCCACGGGAAGTAGAGCACCGAGGCCGCGATGCCCAGCGCCAGCAGCCAGTCGAACCACGGCACGCCCCCGGGCGCGGCCCAGCGGTGCCGCGCCGCCACGCCCAGCAGCGCGGCGCGGTGCGGAAACACCAGGAAGATCAGCCCCAGCACGAAGGCCAGGTGCACGCCGCGGTGGGTGACCTCCTGCAGCAGGCCGAAGCCGGCGGTGTAGTAGTGGAAGGCCGACAGCAGGATCAGCAGCGCGGCCACGATGCCGACCGCCGGCTGGGCCAGCGGGCGGAAGCGCATCTCGGGGTCGAACTTCTGCTCCAGTTCGGCCAGGTGCTTGTCGTCGGGCAAGGTGGTGCTCATCGGTACGCCGCTCTCGGAGTCGGGATCAACAGGCGGGAAACAAAACAGGGCAGCCGCGCTGCCCTGCCTGGGTCGGTGACGGCCGACGCCTTACTTGATCAACCCGGCTTCCCTGTAGAAGCGCTCCGCACCGGGGTGGAACGGGATGCCGGCGCCCTTCACCGCGTTCTCCTTGGTGATGAACTTGCCCTTGGCATGGCCGGCGCCCATGGCCTTCTGGCCGGCGTCGCTGAACAAGGCCTTGGTGATCTCGTAGACGGTGTTGGCATCGGCCTTGTCGCTGGTGACCCATTGCGCGCCCACGGCCAGCGTCCTGGTGTTGCCCACGCCCTTGTAGGTGCCCTCGGCGATCAGGTCGGGCGAGAAGAAGCCGTCGGACTTGCGGATCGCGTCGGCGGCCGGGCCTTCGATGGGCACCAGCTCGATGCCGGCGCCCGACGAGGCCAGCTCGGCGATCGCGCCGGCCGGCGAGCCGCCGGTGAAGAAGAAGGCATCGAGCGCGCCGTCTTTCAGCTTGTCACCGGCCTGGTTGGGCTTGATGTACTCGGGCTTGATGTCGGACTCCTTGATGCCGTAGGCGGCCAGGATGGTGCGCGCGTTGATCAGCGTGCCCGAGCCGGGTTCGTCCAGCGCCACGCGCTTGCCCTTGAGGTCGGCCACGGTCCTGATGCCGCTGCCCTTGCGCGCCACGATGTGCACGCTCTCGGGGTACAGGTTGGCGATCAGGCGCAGGCCGGTGATGGTGGGCTTGCCCTCGAACACGCCCTTGCCGGTGTAGGCCCAGCTGGCCACGTCGGCCTGGCTGAAACCCGACTCGATCGCGCCGCCGGCGATGCCGGTGACGTTGGCCAGCGAGCCGTTGCTGGCCTGCGCGGTGACCACCACCTTGCCGGGCTGCGACACCGCATTGGCGATCATGCCGCCCACCGGGTAGTAGGTGCCGGCCGTGCCGCCGGTGCCGATGCGGAAGAACTGCTGCGCCTGCGCGCCACCGGCCACCAGCGCCAGCGCCGCCGCGGCCGCCGCACCCACCCAGAATCGCTTGAACATGCCTCGATCTCCTGCTTGAACGACGAGGCGCCGCCATGGCGCCTTCCATCCCTCAGTAAAGCACAATGCGTGCGCGCTTCCATCGTGGCGAACCCCTGCGGTGGGCCCGAGCGAGAAGCGCGGAGAAAGCTCGCGATGACCCCGCCCTGCCCTGCCGACGGACCGCAACCGGTGCTGCCCTCGTGCCGCACTTGGTCGCTGCATGACACGGCGGCCAGCCGGGGCATCGAAGCGACCGCGCTGGCCTCGTCCGCACCGCATGCGCTGATGGCCCGCGCCGGCCTGGGCGTGGCGCGGCTGGCGCTGGCCGTGGCTCCCGGCGCGCGCCGCGTGTGGGTGGCGGCCGGCCCGGGCAACAACGGTGGTGATGGCCTGGTGGCCGCGCGCCACCTGCAGGCCGCCGGCTGGGCGGTGCGGGTCAGCCTGCTGGGCGATACGCAGCGCCTGCCCGACGACGCCCAGGACGCGCTGCGGCAGGCGCAGGCCGCGGGCGTCGCCATCGAGCAGGGCTTGTCCGAGGGCGACACCCGGGAGACCGATCTGGCCATCGACGCGCTGCTGGGCCTGGGCAGCCGGCGCGCGCCCGAGGGCGCCATCGCCGAGGCGGTGCGTCGCCTCAACGCCGGTGCATCACCGGTGCTGGCGGTCGACCTGCCCACCGGGCTGTGCGGCAACACCGGCCGGCGGCTGGGCGATGGCCCGTTGCACACGGCGGTGGTGGCGGCCCACACGCTGTCGCTGTTGACGCTCAAGCCCGGCTTGTTCACCGCCGCGGGCCGCGACCATGCCGGCCGCGTCTGGCTCGACGGCTTGGGCGTGCCGCCCGGCAGCGAAGCGCCCAGCGCCTGGCTCACCGGCCCCGAGGCCTTGCAGGCGCTGTTGCCCGGCCGGGCCCATGCCCAGCACAAGGGCAGCTTCGGCGACGTGCTGGTGCTGGGTGGCGCACCGGGCATGGGCGGTGCGGCGCTGCTGGCGGCGCGTGCGGCGCTCACCGCCGGCGCGGGGCGGACCTACCTGGCGCGGCTGGACGGCGACATCGCGCCCGATCCACAACGCCCCGAGCTGATGCCGCGCAGCCTGGCGCAGGCGCTGGCGCCCGATTTGCTGCGCCATTGCACGGTGGTGTGCGGCTGCGGTGGCGGCAATGCCATGCGCGAGCACCTGCCCAGCGTGCTGTCGCAGGCGCTGCGCCTGGTGCTGGACGCCGATGCGCTGAACGCGGTGGCCGGCGATGCCGCACTGGCCGATCGCCTGCGCGCACGCGCCGCCCGCGGCCAGGCCACGGTGCTGACACCGCACCCGCTGGAAGCCGCACGCCTGCTGGCCACCGACACCGCCGGCGTGCAGGCGCGGCGCCTGCAGCAGGCGCAGGCGCTGGCCGATGGTCTGCAAGCGGTGGTGGTGCTCAAGGGCTCGGGCAGCGTGATCGCCGCGCCGGGCCGCACACCGGCGATCAACTCCACCGGCAACGCCCGGCTGGGCAGCGGTGGCAGCGGCGACGTGCTGGCCGGCTGGCTGGGTGGGCTGTGGTCGCAAGCCGGCGACGGGCAGTCCTTCGAGGCCGCCTGCGCCACGGTGTGGCTGCACGGGCGCGCGGCCGAGGCCGGCGATGCCCGCCTGCCGCTGCGTGCGGCCGACCTCGTCGAGGCCATGGCCACCCGCCTGCCCACGCTGCCCCGCTGAGCGACAACCACCAGGCGCCCGAGGGCGCCCGGCGACGGTTCAGCGCTTGCCGCTGCGCTTGGGCGGCTTGGCGCCGCGGGCCTGCTTGCCCGCCGGTGCACCACGCGAGGCCACGGCCTTGGCACGCGCCGCCTTGCTGGCGCGGTCACGGGTCTGCACGTCCTTCAGCTCGTCGCTGATCGACGCCGCGCCCTTGCCCACGGCCGCCCCCTTGCCCGCGGCCCCGCCCTTGCCTGCCGCCCCCGGTCGTTGGCGCGGCACCAGCGCATCGGTCTCGCCCTCGCGCACCAGGCGGAAATCGATCTTGCGCCCGTCCAGGTCGACGCGGCTCACCTGCACCCGCACGCGTGAGCCCACGGCGTACTTCACGCCGCTGCGCTCGCCGCGCAGCTCTTGCCGCGCCTCGTCGAAGCGGAAGTATTCGCCGCCCAGCTCGGTGATGTGCACCAGGCCTTCGACGTACAGCTGGTCGAGCGTGACGAACAGGCCGAAGCTGGTGGCCGCGCTGACGGTGCCCGAATACTCCTCGCCCAGGTGGTCGCGCATGAAGCGGCACTTGAGCCAGGCCTCGACGTCGCGCGAGGCCTCGTCGGCGCGCCGCTCATTCGCGCTGCAATGCGCGCCGGCGGCCTCCCACAGCGCCGCGTCCTGCGTGCTGGTCGGGGCCTTGGCCGGCTTGCTGCCCTTGCGCAGGCTCTTGGCCGCCGGCGCCGAGGCCGCGGTGGCCTCGATCACGCCGCCGCTGATCAGGTAGCGCTTGCTCTGCAGCAGCGCCTTGATCACCCGGTGCACCAGCAGATCGGGATAACGCCGGATCGGGCTGGTGAAGTGGGCGTAGGCGTCGTACGACAGGCCGAAGTGGCCCGCGTTGCTGTGCGTGTAGACCGCCTGCTGCATCGAGCGCAGCAGCATGGCCGAGATCTGCGCCGCATCCACCCGGTCCTTGGTCGCCAGCGCGATGGCCTGGATCTCGCCGGGCGTGGGGTCGTCGCTCAAGCTGAAGCCCAGGCCCAGCGCGCGCAGGTAGGTCTGCAGCGCCAGGCGCTTCTCGGGCGTCGGGCCCTCGTGCACGCGGAACAGCGCCGGGTGCTTGTGGCTCTCGATGAACTCGGCCGCACACACGTTGGCCGCCAGCATCGATTCCTCGATCAACCGGTGCGCCTCGGTGCGGGTGCGCGGGATGATCTTCTCGATGCGGCCGTTGTCGTCGCACACGATCTGCGTTTCGGTGGTCTCGAAATCAATCGCACCGCGCTTGCCGCGCTCCTTGATCAGCGCGCGGTACACCTCGTGCAGCGAGAGCAGGTGCGGCAGCAGGTCGCGCCGGCGCTGCGCCTCGGCGCCGCGGGTGTTGGCCAGCGCCGCCGCCACCTCGGTGTAGGTCAGCCGCGCATGCGAGCGGATCACCGCCGGGTAGAACTGGTAGGCGCTGATCTCGCCGGCCGAGCTGACCAGCATGTCGCACACCATGCTCAGGCGCTCTTCGTCCGGGTTCAGCGAGCACAGGCCGTTGCTCAGCTTCTCGGGCAGCATCGGGATCACCCGGCGCGGGAAGTACACCGACGTGGCGCGCTCGTAGGCGTCTTCATCGACCGGGTCTCCCGGCTTGACGTAGTGGCTCACGTCGGCGATCGCCACGATCAGGCGCCAGCCCTCGAAGGCCGTCTTGCCGCGGCCCTGCTTCAGCGGCTCGCAGTAGACCGCGTCATCGAAGTCGCGTGCGTCCTCGCCGTCGATGGTGACCAGCGGCACGTCGGTCAGGTCGATGCGGTGGCGCTTGTCGACCGGCCGCACATGGTCGGGCAGCGCCGCCGTCTGGGCCAGCGTCTCGGGCGAGAAGCGGTGCGGCACCTCGTACTTGCGCACCGCGATCTCGATCTCCATGCCGGGGTCGTCGATCTCGCCCAGCACCTCGGTGATGCGGCCCACCGGCTGCGAATACATCGACGGCGGCTCGGTCAGCTCGATGGCCACCACCTGGCCCACCGCCGCGTTGGCGGTGGCGTTCTTGGGGATCAGGATGTCCTGGCCATAACGCCGATCCTCGGGGGCCACCAGCCAGGCGCCGTTCTCATGCAGCAGGCGGCCGATGATCGGCGACTTGCGGCGCTCGACGATGTCGAGCACATGCCCTTCGGGTCGGCCCTTGCGATCGAGGCGCACCACGCGCACCCGCACGCGGTCGCGGTGCAGCACCGAGCGCATCTCCTGCGGGCTGAGGTAGATGTCGGGTTCGTTGTCGTCGCGGCGCACGAAGCCGTGGCCGTCGCGGTGGCCCAGCACGGTGCCCTCGATTTCACTCGGCAGTGTGGCGCCGGTTGCAGGGGGGCTTGATGTCTTGGTTTTTATGATGCTATACTCCTAGCTTCTGTACCTGCCCAGATGGCGGAATTGGTAGACGCACTAGTTTCAGGTACTAGCGCTTAGCGGCGTGGAGGTTCGAGTCCTCTTCTGGGCACCAAAATGATAAAGGCCAGCACGAAAGTGCTGGCCTTTTGTTTTGGTCGCTCGAACTCGGGCCGCGGGGATGGTTTGCGGGGACAGCAGGCACCGATGGGCGCCCGGCTGCGATGAAAAATCGGTCGTGCCGCTGAAATGGAACAACCCAGCGGCAAAGGCGAACGAGGCCCGATCGATCAAACGGAGAATTTCTTCGCCAGGCCATCCGGGCGAAGATTGTCGTAATCCTCGAACGGCTGGTGGATCCAGGGGCTGCTGGGCAGCATCTCGACGTAGTAGTCGGGCGTGTAGCTCGACACGCCCTTGACCCAGATCACCGCGCTGCGCAGGTCGGTGATCGCGGGCACGCCGCGCAGGCGCTCGACCACCGCCTTGAGCGTGACGCCCGAGTCCGACAAGTCGTCGACCAGCAGCACGCGGCCGGCCAGCTCGCCCTTGGGCATGGTGATGTACTTGGCCATGTCGAGGCGGCCCTGGATGGTGCCGGCCTCGGCACGGTAGCTGCTTGTGCTCATGATCGCCAGCGGCTTGTCGAACACCCGCGACAGCACGTCGCCCGGGCGCATGCCGCCGCGCGCCAGGCACAGGATCTGGTCGAACTCCCAGCCCGAATGCGCCACCTTGAGCGCGAGGCGCTCGATGAGCATGTGGTACTCGTCCCAACTCACGTACAAGTGCTTGCCGTCATCGGTGAGCATGCAGGTCTCCTGTTGATCTGGTTGCGGTCAGGCTTTGTAGGGGTGGCGCAGCAGGATGGTGTGCTCGCGGTCGGGACCGGTCGACACCATGTCGATCGGCACGCCGATCAGTTGCTGCACCCGCTGCAGGTAGGCGCGGGCATTGGCCGGCAGTGCATCCCACTGGGTGATGCCGAAGGTGCTGTCGCTCCAGCCCGGGAAGGTCTCCCAGATCGGCTCGCAGGCAACGATGTCGTCGGCGTCCAGCGGCAGGATGTCGATGTGCCGGCCGTCGAGCTTATAGCCGACGCAGACCTGGATCTCGGGCAGCTGGTCCAGCACGTCGAGCTTGGTGATGCACAGGCCCGAGATGCCGTTGATGATCATCGAGCGCTTGAGCGCGGCCGCATCCAGCCAGCCGCAACGCCGCGCCCGGCCGGTGACCGTGCCGCGCTCCTGGCCCACGGTGGACAGGTGGTGGCCCACCGTGCCTTCGGCGTTGATGTCGAGCTCGGTCGGGAACGGCCCGCTGCCCACGCGCGTGGTGTAGGCCTTGGTGATGCCCAGGATGTAGTGCAGCATGCCCGGCCCCACACCGGCCCCGGCGGCGGCATTGCCGGCCACGCAGTTGCTGGAGGTGACGTATGGATAGGTGCCGTGGTCGATGTCGAGCAGCGTGCCCTGCGCGCCCTCGAACAGCAGGTTGGCACCGCCCTGGCTGGCCTGGTGCACGCGGTAACCCACGTCGGCCATCATCGGCTTGAGCTGCTCGGCCACCTGCATCGCCTGGTCGAAGATCGGCTGGAACTCGAGCACCTCGCCCTTCAGGTAACCGCCCAGCGCGAAGTTGTGCAGCGCCAGCAACTCGTGCAGCTTGGCGGCGAAACGCTCGGGGTGCTTCAGGTCCTGCACGCGCAGCGCACGGCGCGCCACCTTGTCTTCATAGGCCGGGCCGATGCCCTTGCCGGTGGTGCCGATCTTGCCGGCCGGCGTGGCCTCGCGCAGTGCCTCGCGCGCCTTGTCGACCGCCACGTGGAAGGGCAGGATCAGCGGGCAGGATTCGCTGACGAACAACCTCGAGCGCACGTCCAGGCCGATCTTCTCGAGCCGCTCGATCTCCATCAGCAGGTGGGTGGGGTCGACCACCACACCGTTGCCGATGTAGCAGGGCACGCCGTCGCGCATGATGCCCGAGGGGATCAGCTGCAGCGCCGTCTTGATGCCCTTGATCACCAGCGTGTGGCCGGCGTTGTGGCCGCCCTGGAAGCGCACCACGCCCTGGGCGTGGTCGCACAGCCAGTCGACGACCTTGCCCTTGCCCTCGTCGCCCCACTGGGTGCCGACGACGACCACGTTGCGGCCGCTTGCGGCGGTGTTGCCTTGTTGCATGTTTGAAAATGTCCAGTTTGCAGTTTGGTGAGCCGCGCTCACAGCGCGCGCAGCACCCAGCGGCCATCGATGGCCACGAGTTCCCGGTCGCAGTCGAATTCCTCGCCCTCGTGCTCATGGCCGGGCAGGATGCAGACGACCGTGTCGCCCAGCTCGCGCAGCCGGCGCACGGCCTGGCGCAAGCCGAGGTCCTCGCTCCAGGGTGCGCGCACGGCGGTGCGGCGTGATTCGGGCGCGGCGCAGGCGGCCAGCAGTTTCAGGTCGGTGGAGAAGCCCACCGCCGGACGGTTGCGGCCGAACACCGCACCCACCTCGTCGTAGCGTCCGCCGCGCAACAGCGCATCGGACGCCCCCGGTGCATACACCGCAAAGCGAGCGCCCGAGTAGTACGCATAACCGCCCATGTCGGCCAGGTCGAAACCCACCCGCACATCGGGGTGGGCGCGAGCCACGTGCTGCGCCAGCCAGGCCAGGTCATCCAGCGCGGCGGTGATCATCGGCCGCGCCGGCAGGCGCTGGCGGGCTTCGTCCAGCACCGAGAGGTCACCGTACAGGCTGGGCAGCGCCAGCAGCGCCGCACGCGTGTC
This sequence comes from Aquabacterium sp., assembly GCA_030654555.1. Lineage (GTDB taxonomy): Bacteria > Pseudomonadota > Gammaproteobacteria > Burkholderiales > Burkholderiaceae_C > Pseudaquabacterium. Next base: position 2,257 of record JAURXG010000284.1, on the reverse strand, counting down.
GGCGGCGAAGCCTTGCGACAACCGGGCCAGCGAGGCCTGGTCCTTGGCCGCCAGCGCCGTGACGACCTCGTTGACGACCGCTGCCTCGGCCGGCACGCCCGCCAGCACGCCGCGCACGATGCGCGCGTCGGCCAGGTCGAGCACCAGATCGTTCAGGCCCGCCGCGCGCAGGCCGTCGAGCGCCAGGTCCTGCACCTCCAGGTCGGCCTCCAGGCCGGCATGGCCGTAGATCTCGGCACCCAGCTGCAGCGGCTCGCGCGTGGCATGGGCCGATTGCGGGCGGGTGTGCAGCACCGGCCCGCAGTAGCACAGCCGGGTGACGCCCTGGCGGTTGAGCAGGTGCGCATCGATGCGCGCCACTTGCGGCGTGGTGTCGGCGCGGATGCCCAGCGAGCGGCCGCTGAGCTGATCGACCAGCTTGAAGGTGCGCAGATCGAGGGCCCGGCCAGTGCCGCTGAGCAGCGACTCGAGGTGCTCCAGCAACGGCGGCATCACCAGCTCGAAGCCGTAGCCACGCGCCATCTCCAGCAGGGTGCGCCGCAATTCTTCGAGGCGTCTGGCCTCGGCCGGCAGCACGTCGGCAATGTGCTCGGGCAGCAGCCAAGCAGAGGACATGAAACAAACCCGGGGGGATTAAAACCGGCATTGTACCGGCGGGCCAGTGCCGGTCGGCACAGATGTCAACAGGCCGCCACAGCGGCCGACGGGGCGGCGCTCAGCGCCAGAGCAGCAGCATCAACAGGCCCGCCAGCATGCTGGACAGGCCGATGAAGCGGATCTGGCCGTCGCTCATCTTCAGCGCGCGCTCGAACACCTGGCGCCAGGCGGTGGGGCTGAGAAAAGGCAGCAGGCCTTCGAACACCAGCATCAGCGCCAAGGCGCCCATCACCCAATCGATCATGGCCGGTGGCGACGACGGTCTTCAGCGCTTCGGCGCCGCAGCGGGGGCAGCCGCCGCCGCTCCACCACCGCGCATGGCCTTGAAGAAATCGCTCGACGGATCGATCACCATCACGTCGCTCTTGTTGCGGAAGCTGGCGCGGTAGGCCTCGAGGCTGCGGTAGAACTGCGCGAACTGCGGGTCGCGGCCGAAGGCGTCGGCATACAGCGCCGAGGCCTTGGCATCGCCCGTGCCCTTGAGCTTCTGCGCGTCGCGGTAGGCCTCGGCGATGATCACCTCGCGCTGCTTGTCGGCATCGGCGCGGATCTTCTCGCCCTCGGCCGCGCCTTGCGAGCGCAGCTCGTTGGCCACCTGCTTGCGCTCGGACTCCATGCGTCGGTACACCGAGTCGGTGATGTCGGCGACGAAGTCGACCCGCTTGATGCGCACGTCCATGATCTCGATGCCGAAGGCCTTGGCTTCGTCTTCCAGCCGCTTGCGCACGTCCTGCATCACCTTGTCGCGCTCGGACGACAGCACGGCGCCCACGCGGCGCTTGGTGATCTCTTCGTTGAAAGCCGCCTGCACCACCGGGCTGAGCCGGCTCTCGAGGTTGCGGATGTCGGTGCCGTTGTTGCGGATGAACTGGCGCGGCTCGGAGATGCGCCACTTCACCAGCCAGTCGATCACCAGGCTCTTCTTCTCGGCGGTGAAGATCGGGCGGGTCTCGGGGCTGTCGAGTGTCTGCACCCGCTTGTCGAGGAACACCACGTTCTGGAACGGCGGCGGCAGCTTGAACTTCAAGCCCGGCTCGCTGATGACTTCCTTGATTTCGCCCAGCGCGTACACCGCGGCGAGTTGGCGCTGGTCGACGACGAACAAGGTCGAGGCCAGCAGCATCAGGGCCAGCAGGGCGCCGGCGACGATGAGTCCGATTCGGTTCATGGATTGGTGGCCTTCAAGATCAGCGGCTGTCGCGGTCGCGGCTGCGTCCGGCGTCGCGTGAGCGGGCATCCACACCGGCGGCACCGGCGGCGCCGCCATCGGTGGGCAGGGCGGCCGACGGCGGCGCCTGCGGCACCGCCTGCGCGGTGGCACTGGGCGAGGCCTGCTGGATCAGCTTGTCGAGCGGCAGGTACAGCAGGTTGCTGCCGTTGCGGCTTTCGACCATCACCTTGCTGACGTTGGCATACACCTGCTGCATGGTGTCGATGTAGAGGCGATCACGCGTGACCCCGGGGGCCTTCTGGTACTCGGTCAGCACCGAGCGGAAGCGCTCGGAATCACCCTGCGCCTGGGCCACCACCCTGGCCTTGTAGGCTTCCGACTCTTCCTTGAGGCGCGATGCCGAACCGACCGCGCGCGGAATCACGTCGT
>JAURXG010000195.1 GCA_030654555.1 Aquabacterium sp. | reverse complement strand
ACGTCAACGATTTACCCCAAGAGGCTCCCCCATGCGTGAAGGACCTGCCAGCGTGATCCGCCGCGAGGACTACACCGCCCCGGCGTTCTGGATCCGCAGCGTCGACCTCGTCTTCGACCTCGACCCGGCCAAGACCATCGTCGCCAGCAAGCTGGCCATCGAGCGCCACGCCGACGCCGCCCCCGGCCAGCCGCTGCGCCTGCACGGCGACGGCCTCACGCTGCTGCGCTGCCTGGCCGATGGCGAAAGCGTGTCGTTCCGCCACGAAGACGGTCTGCTGGTGATCGACAACCCGCCCGACAAGCCGGCCTTCACGCTGGAGATCCGCAACACCTGCGCGCCCGAGAAGAACACCCAGCTGTCCGGCCTGTACACCAGCGGCGGCGGCTTCTTCACCCAGTGCGAGGCCGAGGGCTTCCGGCGCATCACCTACTTCCTGGACCGGCCCGACGTGATGGCGGTGTACACCGTGACGCTGCGCGCCGACAAGGCCCGATACCCGGTGCTGCTGAGCAACGGCAACCTGGTGGCGCAGGGCGCGCTGGACAACGGCCGCCACATGGCCAAGTGGCACGACCCCTTCCCCAAGCCCAGCTACCTGTTTGCGCTGGTGGGCGCCGACCTGGTGGCGCGCGAGCAGCGCATCACCGCCCGCGCGGGCACCGAGCACCTGCTGCAGGTCTACGTGCGCCGCGGCGACCTCGACAAGACCGAGCACGCGATGAACTCGCTGATCGCCTCGGTCGCCTGGGACGAGGCCCGCTTCGGCCTGCCGCTGGACCTGGAGCGCTTCATGATCGTCGCCGTCGGCGACTTCAACATGGGCGCGATGGAGAACAAGGGGTTGAACATCTTCAACACCAAGTTCGTGCTGGCCAGCCCCGCCACCGCCACCGACGACGACTTCGCCGGCGTCGAGAGCGTGGTGGCGCACGAGTACTTCCACAACTGGACCGGCAACCGGATCACCTGCCGCGACTGGTTCCCGCTCAGCCTGAAGGAAGGCCAGACCCTCTACCGCGACCAGGAGTTCTCGATGGACATGGCCGGCAGCGCGTCGGCCCGCGCGGTGCTGCGCATCGACAACGTGCGCGGCCTGCGCGCGGT
>JAURXG010000194.1 GCA_030654555.1 Aquabacterium sp. | reverse complement strand
GTGTTGTCCTCGTTCTTCAGCTCGGTGAAGCGCGGGATCACGCCGCCGCCGTAGCCGAACACGCCGACCGTGCCGCCCTTCCAGTAGCCCTTCTTGGTGCGGTAGGACGTCTCCAGCTGACCCATCAGGTCGACCATGTAGTCCTTGTCGTTGGCCAGGCGTTTGAGCCCGGTGACGAAACTCGGCCACGGCCCGCTCTCCAACTCGTCGAGCATCGGCGTGTCATGCGGCTTCTTGGCCATGCGCTGTCTCCTGGGTTCGGACCATCCGGGTCGGCGGGTCGGCCGTGCAGGGCGTCGGCCAACCTCTGGCAGCGAATGTAGGAGCCGCCCTCCCTGCCGCGCTATCACTCGGTGGGGGTAGCCGGACTACCCAAAGGGCGTAGGCGCCGACCACCCGCCGCGGGTATGGACGCAGGCCCGGCGCAGCAGGCTCAATGGCCCCTCACGGAGAACCCGGATGACCCGCTTGTTGTCGCTGGCCCACCTGCACGCGCCGCTGGGCGGGCAGGAAATCGAACTGCAGCAGATCGACTTCGAGGGCGGTGGCTTGAGCCTGCTGCGCACGCGCATCCGCGAGAAGAACCGCTTCACCATCTTCGACATCGATCCGATCACCGCCGAGTTATGGGGCCGCGCGCTGCTCGACTGGGCCACCGCCCAGCCGCGCGCCTGATCCGCAGCTATCCCATGGACGAGCCGCGCGCCACGATGATCGACGTCGCCTTTGCGCTGCGCGGCGACACGCTGCCGCGCGAGCACCGCCAGGCGCTGGCCGCGGCGCTGACCGATCGCCTGCCGTGGCTGACCGCGCTGCCGCAGGCGGGGGTGCACCGCATCAACGTGTCGGCCGGCGCGGGCCCGCTGGCGCTGCTGTCGGGCCGCTCGCGGCTGACGCTGCGCGTGCCGCGTGAACAGGCCGCGGCGCTGGCGGCGCTGAGCGGCGCGCGGCTCGATCTGGGCGCGAGCCAGGTCGACCTGGCCGGCCCGCCGCTGCCGCGTGAGCTGCTGCCCCACGGCACGCTCTACGCCCACCAGGTGGCCGCGGCCAGCGACGACGAGATCGGCTTCTTGGCCGACGTCGAAACCGAACTGCGGCAGCTGGGCGTGTCGGGCCGGCGCCTGTGCGGCCGGCTGCAGCGGCTGCAGGGCGAGGCGCTGTCGCTGCACGCCTTCAGCCTGATGCTCGACGGCCTGTCGCCCGACGACGCGCTGCGCCTGCTCGAACACGGCATCGGGCCGCACCGCCTCTGGGGCTGCGGCCTGTTCGTGCCCCACAAGTCGGCCGCCGCGGTCGGCCACTGAACCCACCACGCTATCCTGGAGACACGCCCCATGCCCTACCTCGTCGACGGCAATCAACTGGAGACCGACGACCAAGGCTACCTGCTCGAGCCCGACTTCGGCGACGAGGTGGTGCGGGTCATCGCCGAGGCCGAAGGCCTGACGCTGACCGACGCCCACTGGACCGTCGTCAACTACCTGCGCGACGAGTTCCGCGAGCATGGCCACACACCCAACTTCCGCAACATGCTCAAGGGCCTGGCCGAGCAGCTGCCGGGCGTGGACAGCAAGGCGCTGTACGACCTGTTCCCGGTGGGCCCGGCCAAGCAGGGCGCCAAGGTGGCCGGCCTGCCCCAGCCGCTGGGCAAGGGCGGCTACTGATGGCCCACCCCGGCGGCGCACGGTGATGAGCACGGTCCCCGCGATCCGGCTCAAGACGCACTGGTTCAAGCCCGGTGCGCCCAAGACGCCCGCGCAGCAGGCCGGGGCGATGGGCTTCACGATCTGGCGCGTGGCGCTGCAGACGCTCAAGCGCATGCGTGGCGCCGATTTCGACATCGATGCCGGCGAGCCCTTTTTCGACTTCCTGCGCGAGGTGCTGGTGTTCCTGATCGCCGTGGCCGACCGGCTGGCGCATCAGCGCTTCGACGGCCCGACCCGGGTGGCCTTCACCACCGCGCTGGTGCTGCACGTCGCCGACACGCTGCACGGCAATCAGATCGACCTGATGGGCGAACCCGAACCGGGCCAGCCGCCGCCGCGTGACCACTTCATCGACCTGTACAACGAGGTCTCGGGCCACTACGGCGAGTTCGACGGCGAGGCCGGCCAGGACGAGTTCACGCCCGGCTTCGGCTTCTTGCGCTACCTCGGCCACCGGCTCGAGCCCACGTTGCCGCCCGAGCATCGGCGCTGGGTGATCGACCAGGTGATGGCCATCGAGGCCCCCGAGGCCGTGGGCAAGGTGCAGCAGACGCTGCGCGACCTGTGCTCCACGGCACCACGCCGCATGCGGCATTCGTCGGTCAGCGGCGATTGAAAAGCCCCCCGCCATGAACGCTCCCACCCGCCCCGACCTGCTGGCGCCCCTCGCCAGCCCGTTCGATCTGGACGACGAGGCCCCCTACCAGCGCTGGCGCGATGCCAAGCTGGCGGCCGCGCCGATCCGCGCACAGGACGTGGTGGTCGACATCGCCAATCCGCGCGCACTGACGCCGATCGAGCATGGCGCGCTGCTGCAGCGCCTGTCCACCAGCAACCTGGTGGTCTACCGCGGCCCGTCGGGCGCAGCCGGCAAGTCGGTGCTGGTCGACCTCGCGGCCCAGCTGGGCCTGCGCCAGCTCGACAGCAACTGGCTGGCCGACGAGGACGGCATCTCGCACATCACGCAGAGCGCGGCCAGCGACGGCCGCGGCGGCTTCATCCCCTACACCGACCGAGCCATCCGCTGGCACACCGACGGCTACTACCACCCGGGTGAACGGCGCATCCGCAGCATGCTGCTGCACTGCGTGCGGCCGGCGCGCGAAGGCGGGCACAGCGCCCTGCTGGACCACGAGATCGCCTACATCGCACTGCGCGATGCCTCCACCGACTATGTGCGCGCACTGATGGCCCCCGACGCGATGACCATCCCGGCGCGCGAGGACGACGACGGCGTGGCCCGGCCGGCGCAATCCGGCCCGGTGTTCAGCGTCGATCCGGCCGACGGCCGGCTGCACATGCGCTACACCGCGCGCACCCGCAGCATCGAGTGGAAGAACGATGCCGCCACGCGGCGTGCGGCCGATTTCCTGCAGGCGCTGCTGGCCAGCGCGCTGCCCCAGGTGTTGCGCCTGCGGCTGGAGGCCGGCATGGGCGTGGTGGCGCACAACGTGCTGCACGACCGCAGCGCCTTCAGCGACGACCCGGCGGCCCCGCGCCTGCTGTACCGCGCGCGCTACCGCGACCTCACAGCCGCACCGGAGCTGCCATGGCGCAATGGGTGACGGTGTGGCGCGCCGCGCAGCTGGTGGGCGTGCCGCGCGGCGTGCTGCAGCAGCGCGTGCGCGCCGGCGAGCTTCCCCTGGCCGATGGCCTGGTCTCGACCGAAACGCTGCTCAAGCTGTACCCACAGACCGACCTGGAAGCCTCGGGCATGCTCGAGCGGGTGGTGCGCATCCGCGAGGAGGCCTTCGGCAAGCGCCTGCGCGAGCGCCTGCTGCCCAGCCAGGAGGTGCTGGCGCAGCGCCTCTTCAGCCAGGGGCAGGAGCTGGCCGACGTGCAGCGCCTGCTGCAGCGCTACCACGCGCTGGTGATCCAGTTGCGTGATGAACTGCGGCCGCTGGCCGCCGACGATCCGCGCCTCGCGGCGCTGCACCGCCAGCTGAACGACGGGCTGGCGCGGGCACTGGCCACCGAACCGGTCGATCTGCTGGATGTCATGGACGATGTGCTCAAGATGGTGTCGGCCCAGGTCACGCTGCGGCCCAGCGGCCACCAGTTCACCGTGGAGGGCCGCGACACGCTGCTGCAGGCCGGCATGCGCGCGGGGCTCAAGCTCAACTACGGCTGCGGCAACGGCAGCTGCGGCATGTGCAAGGTGCGGGTGATCCACGGCCAGGTGGTGCGCACCATGCACGCCGATTACGCCTTGTCCGAGACCGAGAAGGCCCAGGGCTACCTGCTGGCCTGCGCCCACACCGCCGCCAGCAGCGAGCTGACGCTGGAGACGCTGGAGGCCAGCGGCCCAGCCGACGTCCCGGTG
>JAURXG010000176.1 GCA_030654555.1 Aquabacterium sp. | reverse complement strand
ACAGGAAGGGGATGTCGACGATCTTGGTCTCGGGCACGAAGTTGCCCAGCGGGCCGGTGGAGGTGTTCACCAGGTCCTGCGTGCCCAGCTGCACCGCCTCGATCATCTCGCGCTCGCCGCCCAGCGCCGAGCTGGGGAAATGCTGGCAGCTGTAGCGGTTGGCGGTGCCCTTGGCGATGTCGTCGCAGAACACCGTGGCGCCCACGCCGTAGTGCGAATCCTTGGGCGGCGTGTAGCCGATCTTCAGCACGGTCTGGGCGGCGGCGGGCGCCATGGCGGCGGCCAGGGCGGCCATCGCGGACAGGCGGATCAGGGAATGGCGGTTCATGTCGGTCTCCAGTGGTCTTGGGTGGGTCAGGTGATCCGGCGGATGCTCTCGGCGATCTCGTCGCGCTGGAACACCTGCTTCCAGTCGTCACGCATCAACCGCGGCTTGCCGAAGGTGATGGCCTTGTTGCAGGCGTCGGAGAACTGGCCGGGGATCTGCTTGAAGATCACCGCCGAGAGGATGGTCATGTGGCCCAGCAGGAAGTCGCGCGCGCAGTCGGCGGGCACGCCGCGCGCCACCACCTCGTCCATGGCCTCGCGCATCACGTCGAGCAGCGTGGCGCCGACGGTCTCGGACAGGCCCGGCTCCAGCAACGCCATCTGCTCGACCGTCACCCGGTACGAACGCAGGATGGGTGCGTAGATGGTCTTGGCGATGGCCTCGCCCAGGTCGAACGCTTCATCCGGGCCCTGCATCAGCGCGCTGACCACCGACTGCGGCGCGGTGACGCCGCCGAAGTAGTCGGGCGCGCCGGCCACGTGCACCTCGGGACTGAAGATGCTGGGGTGGCAGGGGTGGGCGACGAAGTACACCAGGTCGGGCCGCGCCGGCAGGTGGCCGGCAAAGGGCGCGGCGGCGTCCAGCGTCATCACCATCGTGCCGGCGGGCAGCTGTGGCGCGATCTCGGCGGCCAGGCGGCCGATCAGGGTGTCGGGCACCGCCAGGATCACCACGTCGGCGCCCTTGAGCGCCACGTCGGCGGCCACGCAGTCGAGGCCGGTCTCGTCCTTCAGCCGCTGGCGGCCGGCGGCGCCGGGCTCCACGTGACGCACCTCGAAGGCCGAACCCACCAGGTTCTTGGCCAGGCGCACGCCCATCTTGCCGCCCGCGCCAAACAGCGCAATCGTCGTCATACCGTTCCTTCAGGTTGGGCCGCCCGAAGGCAGCGGCTGTGCACAATGGCCTAGTGGCGTGATGGTATGACGAGTATGCCAATCGAAACACCGGGCTTTCCCGGAGGCCGCACCGGCTGGGCCGGGCCAGGGCTTGGCTAGCATGCCGAAGCGGCACGTCCCGCCGCGCCCCCCTCTTCCTCCGACCCAGGCCTCCCCGTGACCCTTCACCTCCATGCGTTCGACACCCCCAACGCCCGCAAGATCAGCGTGGCGCTCGAAGAGATGGGCCTGCCCTACGAGGTGCACGTCGTCGACATCACCCAGGGCGAGCAGCTCGAGCCGGCCTTCCTGGCGATCAGCCCGAACAACAAGATCCCGGCGATCGTCGACACCGACGGCCCGGCGGGCGCGCCGATCAGCGTGTTCGAGTCGGGCGCGATCCTGCTGTACCTGGCCGAGAAGACCGGCCGCTTCCTGCCGAAGGACCCCGCGGCGCGCGTGGCGGTCCTGGAGTGGCTGATGTTCCAGGTGGGCGGCTTCGGCCCGATGCCCGGGCAGGTGCACCACTTCATCGCGCTCGATGATCCGGTCGAACGCCGCTACGGCCTGGAGCGCTTCATGGCCGAGACCCGGCGCCTGTACGGCGTGATGGACCGGCGCCTGGCCGGGCGGGACTACTTTGCCGGCGCCCTGTCGATCGCCGACTTCGCGATCCTGGGCTGGGTCTGGCGCCACCCGCGCCACCAGGTCGACCTGGCCGACTTCCCGAACGTGCAGCGCTGGTACCAGGCGCTGATGGCCCGGCCGGCGGTGCAGCGTGGGTTTGCGGTGCCGCTGCGCCGCGGCTGAGACATCCGCCGCGCCGCTGGCCGCTCAGCGCCGCTGGCCAGTCAGCGCGGCCCGGCGTCGGCCGGCCGGTCCAGCCCGGCGGCCTGCCGCAGCTGCTGGGCCTGCGCCTTGCCCGCGTCGAACTCGGCGCGGCGGCGGGCTATCTCCTCGGGCGTGAGCCGATCCACGTTGCTGTAGTCGAGCTTCCAGTCGGCGCTGTCGCTCCAGCGCAGCGGCGACTGCACGGTGGTGCGGGCCGCCGGCGCCGATTCGAGCAGTTGCAGCGCCAGTTCGAGCGTGGCCGCCTGCGAGGCCACATCGTGCGGCCGTCCGGCGGCATTGCCCAGCGGGGAGTCGGAGAACAGCAGCCGCGGCACGCCCACCCGCTCGACGATGTCCTTGGCGCAGCCCATCACGACGGTGGCGATGCCGTGGGCTTCGAGCAGGCGGGCGACCAGGCTCAGCGTCTGGTGGCAGACGGGGCAGTTGGCGACCAGGACCGCCGCATCGGCGCCGTCGGCCTGGCAGCGCGCCAGGATCTCGGGGCCGTCGACCTCGATCGTCACCCGCTGGCTGCGGTTGGTCGGCGCGCCGTGGAAGCGCGGCGCCAGCGCGCCGACGCGCCCGGCGGCGGCCAGGCGCCGCAGTTCGGGCAGCGGGAAGTAGGTGCCCGGGTCGGCCGCCGTGGTGTGCTGGCGGTCGATCGCCACATGCGAGATGCGCAGGTCGTGGTCGAGCGACGTGTCACCCGAATAGACCGTGTAGAACTTGGCGCCGGCGTTGTAGGGCGCACCGGGGCCCTGGTCGCCCTGCCCCGGCCGGTACGGCGCGGCGGTGGTGATCAGCGCGATGCGGCAACGCGCCAAGGGCTGCTTCAGCGGCTGGAACGGCACCTGCTCGAAGTGCGCCCATTCGTAGGGCGCGCCATAGCCCAGCGCCTGGTAGTAGTCGCGGATGCGCTGCAGGTAGGGGATGGGCAGGTCGTGGCTGGCGGGGCGGTGAAGGTCCATCGCGCCATCATCGGGCATGGCGCCGGGCGCCGTCGATGGGCCGCTACCGCCGCTACCGATCGGCCTCGAACAACGGCGGCTGGCGCAGTTCGGCGTCGACGTTCATCAGCACGCTGGCCAGCGCCAGCGTGCGCCACAGCGCGTCCGGCATCTGCAGGATGGCCTCCGGGGTGCGCGCCATCGCGATCCAGGCGGCGATCTCCGCATGCTGTGCCGGCGTCAGCAGGCGTTGGTCCAGCATCTCGTCGAGGGTCTTCACGCGGTCCATTGGACCACCAGCGCCCGCTGTGGCGCCGGGCCGCTCAACGCCGAACCGGCTCCGCACAGAACCGGGCCAGCGCCGCCAGCAGCCGCTGGGTGGCGACATGCGCCGCCGCCGCGCCGCCGGCCGGGTCGTCGCTGGGCGCCGGCACGCTCTGATCGAACTCGCGCGAGGCGATCACCCGCCGCGTCGCGCTGTCGAGCAGCACCGCGCGCAGCGTCAGCCGCAGCTGGCTGGGGCGCTCGCTGAAGTCCTGCTGCAGCCGGATCAGCTCGGTCTCCAGGCGCAGGTCGCCGTGGGCCGCCGACGGCGCCAGCAGCACGGCCCGGAAAGCCCCGCTGTCCTGCAGCGCACGCACCAGCAGCGGGGCCAGCATGTGCGCCGGCGTGTCGACCCATTCGTTGTAGGCGAAGCTCGCCAGTTCCTGCGGCTGGCGCAGGTAGACCATCTGCACGCTGTCGTGGCCCGGCGCGGCGCGCGGCACGGCGACCACCAGCACCGGCGCATCGTCGGCGGGCGCGCGGGCGGCCGGGCGCGGCGCGGCATCGTCGAGCGTGTAGCGCACCGGCGCCGCCGGCGGCTTGGGCAGCAACGAGGCGCCGCAACCGGCCAGCTGCAGCGCCAGCAGGACGGCCAGACTCCGGCGCAGGCCGGTGCTGAAGAGGCGGTGGCGCGTCAGGAGGACGGTCATGGTCTGGCGCTTTCTCCGGGGCCCGGTCGGGGGGCGGGACGGCCGACCAGCAGGCTGTTCGGGCTGCCCGCGGTCTGCTCGCTCAGGCGCCGCATCGAGGCCGACAGCTGGCTCAGCTCGGCCATCAGGCGCGCCAGCTCGGGCAGGGTGTCGGCGCCCAGCTGCTGCACGCCGCTGGCCGCGGC
>JAURXG010000173.1 GCA_030654555.1 Aquabacterium sp. | reverse complement strand
GTACGTACTGAACCACGGGCCCCCTCGAGCGGAGAGCGCAGCAGACTGCGCCACCCCTGGTTCACTGGCGGGCAACCGAACTGTGACCGTTTCGATCCGCACACCTCGGGTATCATCCCGCCGTCAGTTAGAACGAATATTATTGCTGCCCATGCCTTCAGCCCCTGAACGCATATGCCGACTGAATCCCATGCGGCCGGACCCAGAATACTGGATCTTGCTGATGGATCATTTTCGCGGGTGATTTAAACCTTTGGAGTGATTATCGTCATGATCAACCAGCTGAAGTATAAATGTCTTTGGTTTTTGACCGACCTTATGAAAGTAGCCAGCCCGAGAAACCGCATCGGCGCGCTGACTTATGTTGGTGCCTTGGCGGGAGTTCTGGCGCCCGCTTCTTTGAGTCATGCTGCCGATTATCAGTGGACAAACGTTACCAGTTCGGCAGCCTTTGCCGCGCGTGACGGCGCAGGGGCGCTCACGCTGAACGGTAAAATGTATTTGATTGGCGGCTGGAATCCCAGCGAGAAGATTAATTTTCCGTGGATCACCAACAATGAGGTGTGGAGTTCGACGGACGGCTTGGATTGGGCCCTTGAGAAATCCAATACGTTCAAGAGTGGCTTTGATGCCAGCGCCGACTGGGAAGGCCGACATTCCGCAGGGTATACAGTATATAATAATAAGCTGTGGATCATCGGAGGCGATGCCAACCAGCGTCATTACCAGAATGACGTCTGGAACTCGAGCGACGGCACGACCTGGACGCAGGTCAACCCTGGCAATCCTGTCCCCTGGGGGCCGCGCGTTCTGCATCACACATTGACCTTTAACAATAAGGTTTGGGTCATGGGTGGCCAGACGCTCTCTTCGTTGGCACCGCTTCCGTCCGAATACAACAACGAGAACCGCTACTACAACGACGTCTGGAACACTGCAGACGGTGTGAACTGGTCACGTGTTACTGAGCATGCCGCTTGGAGCCCTAGGGGCATGATCGGCGGCAGTGTGGTTTTCGACGACAAGATGTGGATTGTCGGCGGCGGCACTTACGAAACGCCCGACGTGCCGGGGCGGTTGTTCCACAATGATGTGTGGTCGTCGGTGGACGGAGAGAATTGGACACAGGTATTGTCCAATGCACCATGGCAGCCGCGCCAGTATCACGATGTCGAAGTTTTTGACGGCAGGATGTGGGTAATAGGCGGTTGGAACTGGGGCGATCTTGATGATGTTTGGAGTTCGACCGACGGAATTAATTGGGAGCAGTTGTCAGGCACGCCTTGGACGGCTCGACACGCCTCAAGCGCATTTGTTTACGATGACTCGCTTTGGATAGTGGCGGGCAGCGTCATGCAGAATGACGTTTGGCGATTGAGTGCGGTGCCGGAACCAGCGAGTGCACTGTTGCTGTTGCTGGGTTGGCCAGCTATTCTTTTGCGCAAACGAACCATGGCGACTGCTGCAGGATAATCCGTTCATCGAACGACTGGTTGCCTCGAGAAGCACACCCAAACTGGCGATCGACGTTACTGACGATGTGTTCAGCGTCAGTTTCTGGTTCCTGTGCGTTGCGGTATTTGACCGTCATTCGGGTGTATTTCATCTTGCGCTGGAGCCTTTAAATATGATGGAGTCGAGGGCTGCGCGGCGGACGAAGCTAGCGCGTCAATCCTTGCATCGCCGGCTCGTCGTTTGAGGTCATGGCGGCCAGCCGATTGAGTCGTTTGCCGCGCTTTGTCCAGTAACGGATGACGCGTTGACCTTTGGGTGTGCAGAGAACTCGATTGGGATGGGTTCGTGAGCATCTCACGCCATCAGCGTCGCTCAGGACGATCTCCCCGGCCTGCGCGCGAGCACGTGGCGCTTCAACCTCGACTTGGGCCGCCCGGTCTGCGTTGACGGCTTTGGCTTGATCGCCCGGCCCGGGTGGGCCTTGGTCATCACTACCCGACAATGCACTGCGTTGAGGCCATCGACGGGCCTGCGCCCTCGCCCCGCTCCCAAGCTGTGTTTCCGAAGATTCGTCCATGCCCGACAGACTGACTCCCACCAACCATCTCACCCGCACCTTAAATTGGCGCACGGTTCTGACATCCCGCCTTAGGTCAGTCCGTGGCATGGGATACGCCCGTCGGTTGCTCAAGGCAGGCGCGAACGAACTCACGCGATTCGCCCAGTATTGCGTCCAGGCATGCTGATCCCACTCAACCTCCGAAAACTGCTGCGCTTTATAGCCATCTACGGCCCTGGCCGCACCTTGTTCAAGGCCGCGGGCCGACTGCGCCTGCGACTGCCAGCGTGGGGGTCTCGCAGCCATGCCAAGGACATTGGGATCGTGGGCTGCGGCCAGTTCGCCTTTGCCACCATCGGCTACTTCCTGACCCGCCGGTTCGGTCGACGCGTATTGGGCTGTTTCGACATCGATGCGCAAGCCGCAGCCTCCCTGGCACGAGGGCTAGGCGTGCCCCATGTCTGTCAGGACGTCCAGGGGCTGCTGGGGCTGCCCGGGCTGCGCACCGTCTACATTGCCTCCAACCACGCCACGCACGCCGCCTATGCCGAGTTGGCGCTGGGCATGGGCTTGGACGTGTATGTCGAGAAACCGGTTGCCGTCGATCTGGCCCAGCTGGCCCGGCTGGAGAGGACGAGACGAGCGTCCAAGGGCCGGCTGTTCGCGGGCTACAACCGGCCGTTCTCAGCAGCCCTGCGTGACATGCGCCGGCACGTCCGCATCGACCCCGCGGCTGGCATGTCGCTGCAGTGCTTTGTGGCTGGCCATGTACTTGGGGCGGATCACTGGTACCGCCGTCCTGAGGAAGGCACCCGCATTTGCGGCAACGTGGGCCATTGGCTGGATCTCTTCGTGCATCTGATGTCATGGCGCGGCATGCCAGACCGGCTCGAGATCGCGCTCACCTGGGCCTGCGCCGACGAACGCGACGACAATCTCAGCATCTCGATGGCGTCCGACCGGTCGGACCTGTTCTCGATCATGCTGACGGCGCGCGCAGAGCCGTTTGAAGGCATCAATGAGTCGATCCAGTTCCAGCATACGGACACCACCTGCAAGATCGACGACTTTCGGCAGATGACGCTTTGGCAAGGCCCCAATATTGTGAAGCGCCGCTACTGGCCGAAGGATCCGGGGCACAAGCACGCGATCTCCCAGCCGTTCGCGACCGGCGCTGGCCGCGCCTGGCAGGAGGTTGCCGACTCCACGTTGCTGATGCTGCACGTGACAACGATGATCAGGACGGCCACGCGCGTCTCGACTTTCTCCCTCCACGACGCGCGCCGCACGCTGGACCTCGCTGTCGACACTCTATGAAACAGATCCTCCAGAACCTCAAGGACGGCTCGACCGAGATCGCCGAAGTCCCTTGCCCCCGCGCTGGCCGCGGCCAGTTGCTGATCCGCACCACCCGCACGCTGGTCTCGGCCGGCACCGAGCGCATGCTGGTCGACTTCGGCAAGGCCGGGCTGATCGACAAGGCGCGCCAGCAGCCCGACAAGGTGCGCATGGTGCTCGACAAGGTGCGCACCGACGGCCTGGCGCCCACGCTGGCCGCCGTGCGCAACAAGCTCGACCAGCCGCTGCCGATGGGCTACTGCAACGTCGGCGTGGTGGTCGACGTCGGCGCAGGGGTCACCGGCTTCGAGGTCGGCGACCGCGTCGCCTCGAACGGCAAGCACGCCGAGATGGTGGCGGTGCCGGTGAACCTGTGTGCCAAGCTGCCCGACGGCGTCAGCGACGAGGAAGCCGCCTTCACCGTGCTGGGCGCCATTGCGCTGCAAGGCATCCGGCTGGTGCAGCCCACGCTGGGCGAGGCCATCGTCGTCACCGGGCTGGGGCTGATCGGCCTGGTCACCGTGCAGTTGCTGCAGGCCCAGGGCTGCCGCGTGCTGGGTCTGGACTTCGATCCGGCCAAGCTGGCGCTGGCGCGCAGCTTCGGCGCCGAAGTGGTGGACCTGAAGTCGGGCGCCGATCCGGTGGCCGCGGCCACCGCGTTCTCGCGCGGGCGTGGGGTCGACGCCGTGATCGTCACTGCCGCCACGCGCAGCAGCGAGCCGATGCACCAGGCCGCGCTGATGTGCCGCAAGCGCGGGCGCATCGTGCTGGTGGGCGTCACCGGTCTGGAACTGTCGCGCGCCGACTTCTTCGAGAAGGAGCTCACCTTCCAGGTCTCCTGCTCCTACGGCCCCGGCCGCTACGATCCGAACTACGAGGACAAGGGCCAGGACTACCCCGTGGGCTTCGTGCGCTGGACCGAGCAGCGCAACCTGGAGGCCGTGCTCGACATGCTGGCCCAACGCCGCCTGGACGTGGCCACGCTGGTCTCGCACCGCTATGGCATCGCCGATGCCGAGCAGGCCTATGCGGTGGTCGGCGGCAGCGAGCCCTCGCTGGGCATCGTGCTGCAGTACCCCGAGCCCACCGCCGTCAACGTGGCCGAGCGCCTGAACCGCACGGTGGCCCTGCCCCCGGCCGTGGCGCCCGGTCAGGCTGGCGCGCCGGTGGTCAGCGTCATCGGCTCGGGCAACTATGCCGGGGCGGTGCTGATCCCGGCCTTCAAGGCCGCCGGTGCGCGGCTTGCGCAGATCGCCTCGTCGGGCGGCGCCAGCAGCGTGCACCTGGGCCGCAAGTTCGGCTTTGCCCACGCCACCACCGACTCGCGGGCGCTGATCGCCGACGCCGGCACCGACGTGGTGGTGGTGAGCACCCGGCACGACACCCACGCCGGCTACGTGATCGACGCGCTGGCTGCCGGCAAGCATGTGTTCGTCGAGAAGCCGCTGGCGCTGACCCACGACGACCTGGCGCGCATCGACTCAGCCGCCGCCGCGGCACCGCGGCAACTGCTGATGGTGGGCTTCAATCGCCGCTTCGCGCCTCAGGTGCAGAAGATCCATACGCTGCTGGCCGGCGCGCCGGGCCCCAAGGCCTTCGTGATGACGGTCAATGCCGGGGCGATCCCGGCGAACCACTGGACGCAGGACCCCGAGGTCGGCGGTGGCCGCCTGCTGGGCGAGGGCTGCCACTTCGTCGACCTGCTGCGCTTCCTGGCCGCGGCGCCGATCAGCAGTCACCAGGTCACCGCGATGGACGGCAGCACCCGCGACAGCGTGAGCGTGAGCCTGCGCTTCGACGACGGATCGATCGGCACCATCCACTATCTGGCCAACGGCAGCAAGGCCTTTCCGAAGGAGCGACTGGAAGTGTTTGCCGCCGGCCGCGTGCTGCAACTGGACAACTTCCGCCGCCTCACCGGCTTCGGCTGGCCCGGCTTCGCCAAAATGAATCTCTGGAAGCAGGACAAGGGCCAGGCGGGCTGCGCGTTGGCCTTCGTGAAAGCCGTGCAGACCGGTGGCGTCTCACCCATCCCGCTGACCGAGCTGCTTGAAGTCAGCCGCGTCAGCATCGACATCGAGGAAGCCTTGCAATGAACGCTCCCCAGCCGCTGGTCGACATCATCGCCGGCGCCCGCCCCAACTTCATGAAGATCGCGCCGATCATCCACGCGATCCAGGCCCGCCAGGCGCAGGGCAGCCGGCTGCGCTTTCGGCTGGTGCACACCGGCCAGCACTACGACGAGCGCATGTCGGGCGACTTCTTCACCCAGCTCGGCATTCCGCTGCCCGACGTCAACCTGGAGGTCGGCTCGGGCACCCAGGCCGAGCAGACGGCGTCGATCCTGGTGCGCTACGAGAAGCTGCTGCTCGACGCCCGCAGCGACCTGTGTCTGGTGGTGGGCGATGTCACCTCCACCATGGCCTGCGCGATCGCGGCGCAGAAGCTGGGCGTGCCGGTGGCGCATGTGGAGGCCGGCATCCGCTCGGGCGACTGGCGCATGCCCGAGGAGATCAACCGCATGGTGACCGACTCGATCACCAACTGGTTCTTCACCACCAGCGAGGTCGCCAACAACAACCTGCGCCGCACCGGCGTGCCCGACGACCGCATCTTCTTCGTCGGCAACACGATGATCGACACGCTGCTGGCCAACCTCGATCGGCTGCGCCCGCCCGCCTTCTGGGCCGACGCCGGGCTGCAGCCGGGCGGCTACTTCGTGATGACCCTGCACCGCCCCGCCAACGTCGACGACCTGTCCGGCTTCTCGCGGCTGCTCAAGGCCGTGGGCGAGGCGGTGCGCGGCGTGCCGGTGGTGTTCCCGGTGCATCCCCGCACCGCCAAGACCCTGGCCTCGCTGCCCGACAAGCCCGCTGGCCTGCTGCTGGTCGACCCGCAGCCCTACCTGGAGTTCAACCACCTCGTGCGGCATGCCAAGGGCGTGATCACCGACTCGGGCGGCGTCACCGAAGAGACCACCGTGCTGGGCGTGCCCTGCGTGACGCTGCGTGATTCCACCGAGCGGCCCGAAACCGTGACCGTGGGCACCAACGAGTTGATCGGCACCGATCCGGCCGCCCTCAAGCCCGCACTCGACAAGCTGTTCGCCGGCCAGTGGAAGAAGGGCGCGATCCCCGAGAAATGGGATGGTCACACCGGCGCACGCATCGCCGAGGAGCTCGACCGCCTGCTCGCCGGATGAACGCATGGGGCCGGCTGGGCCGGCTGTGGCGCACCGTGCGCCCTCTCAAACCGATTCAGATCGTCGGGCGGGCGCACTTCCTGTGGCATCGCCCACGCGTGGATCCGCGCCCAGCGCCGCCGCTGCGCGCCGCGACGGGTCCCTGGGTGACCTCGGCCGCGCGCGAGCCCAGCCTGGTCGCGCCGCTGCGGCTGCGCTTCCTGTCGGTAGAGCGGTCACTGGACGATTGCGGCTGGGATCGGCCCGACGTCGAGCGGCTGTGGCGCTACAACCTGCACTACTTCGACGACCTGAACGCGCAGGGCGCAATGCAGCGCCGTACCTGGCAGCGCGACCTGCTGCGCCGCTGGCTGGCACAGAACCCGCCGGCGCTGGGCACCGGCTGGGAGCCCTACCCGGTGTCACTGCGCAGCGTGAACTGGATCAAGTGGTTCCTGGCCGGCAACCCGCCGGATGCCGAGTGGTTGCACAGCCTGGCCGTGCAGGTGCGCTGGCTGCGCCGCCGGCTGGAATGGCACCTGCTCGGCAACCACCTGTTCGTCAATGCCAAGGCACTGGTCTTCGCGGGCCTGTACTTCGATGGCGACGAGGCGCGCGCGTGGCTGGATTGCGGCCTTCGCATCCTCGAGCGAGAGCTGCCCGAGCAGATCCTGGCCGACGGTGGCCACTTCGAGCGCAGCACCATGTACCACGCACTGGCGTTGGAGGACCTGCTGGACCTGCTGAACCTGATTGCAGCGCGGGGCGATGCAGGCTCGCCGGCACAGCACCTGGTGCCCGGCCTGCGACAGCGGGCCGCTGCCATGCTGCACTGGCTGCGCTGCATGAGCCACCCTGATGGCACGTTGGGCCTGTTCAACGACACGGCCCAAGGCATCGCCCCCGACAACGCCGAACTGGAAGCCTTTGCAGCGCGGCTGGGTGTCACGGCCGCGCCCACGCCGGCTGACGGCATCACCGATCTGCCGGCCAGCGGCTATGTGCGCGCGGCGCGCGGTGCCGCGGTGGCCCTGCTTGACCTGGCTGCGATCGGGCCCGACTACCTGGTCGGCCATGCGCATGCCGATTCACTGGCCTTCGAGCTCTCGCTGCACGGCCGGCGCATCGTTGTCAACGGCGGCACGTCCTGCTATGGGCTGGGCGCACAGCGCCTGCGCGAGCGTGGCACGGCCTGGCACAGCACGGTGCAACTCGACGACGACAACTCGTCGGAAGTCTGGAGCGGCTTTCGCGTCGGGCGCCGCGCGCGCATCACCGAGCGTCGACTGCAGGACTGGAGCGTCACCGGCGCCCACGATGGCTGGCGCCACCAGCCTGGCGCACCGATGCACCAGCGCACATGGACGCTGGACACCGACGCGCTGCGGGTGGACGACCGGCTGACGCCCGCCACGCAGCACGCTCCCGCCGCTGTGGCACGCTTTCACCTGGCCCCGGGGCTGACCCTGGTGGCTACCGACCGGCCGGGCCGCTGGGCAGTGAACGCCGAGGGGCATACGCTGGCCCTTGTCGAGGTCGAGGTGGGCGAGGGCCGGATCACCGAATCGCTGCACGCGCCGAGGTTCGGCGTGCTGCAACCCGCGCAGGCGCTGGCCGTGACATTGCGCGACGGCCACGCCCGCACGCGCTGGCACTGGAGCCCCGATGCACATCCTGTTCCTCACTGACAACTTCCCGCCCGAGGTCAACGCGCCGGCCAGCCGTACCCACGAGCATTGCCGGCTGTGGGTGGCCGCGGGCCACCAGGTGACGGTGATCACCTGCGCGCCCAACTTCCCCAAGGGCCATGTGTTCGACGGCTACCGCAACGCCTGGCGCCAGGAGGAGACGATGGACGGCATCCGCGTCATCCGCGTCTGGAGCTACATCACGGCCAACGAGGGCTTCACCCGCCGCGTGCTCGACTACATGAGCTTCATGGCCACCGCCACGCTGGCCAGCCTGGGCGTGCGCAAGGTCGACATCGTGGTCGGCACCTCGCCGCAGTTCTTCACGGCCTGCGCGGCGCATGCCGTGGGCCTGCTCAAGCGCCGGCCCTGGGTGTTCGAGCTGCGCGACCTGTGGCCCGAGTCGATCAAGGCCGTCGGCGCGATGCAGGACTCGACCGCCATCCGCTGGCTGGAGAAGCTGGAGCTGTTCCTGTACCGCCACGCCAGCCGCATCGTGTCGGTGACGCAGTCGTTCAGGCGCACGCTCATCGGCCGCGGCATCGATGGCGCCAAGATCGACGTCGTGACCAATGGCGTGGACATCACGCGCTTTTCGCCGCGGCCCAAGGATGCCGAGCTGACGCGCCAACTGGGCCTCGAAGGCAAGTTCGTGGCCGGCTACATCGGCACGCACGGCATGGCGCATGCGCTGGAAACCCTGCTCGAGGCTGCCGGCCGATTGCGCACCCATTCCGACGGTGTCGACATCCGCCTGCTGCTGCTGGGCGACGGTGCGCGCAAGGCCGATCTGCAGGCGCAGGCTCGGCGCATGGGCCTGGACAACGTCGTGTTCGTCGACACCGTCACCAAGGACGAGGTGGCGCGCTACTGGTCGCTGCTGGACGTCTCTGTGATCCACCTGCGGCGCACCGAGTTGTTCACCACGGTGATCCCGTCCAAGCTGTTCGAGTGCATGGGCATGGGCATCCCGGTACTGCACGGCGTGGCCGGCGAATCGGCCGACATCGTGCGGCAGGAGGGGGTGGGCGAGGTGTTCGAGCCGGAAGACGTGGACCAGTTGGTTCAAGGCCTGCTGCGCCTGAGGACCGACCCGACGCTGCTGCAGCGCTACCGCGACCGTTGCCTGCCTGGCGCCCGGCGTTACGACCGCGCCGCCCTTGGCCTGCGCATGCTGCAGGTGCTCGAGTCGGCGGCTGGCGCGCGCTGAGGTCGAAAGGACGAGTCACCAACACGCCTGGACGCGCTTACCTTGCGACTAACAGCCGACCAGTTCTGTTGCAGTCGACGGATACGGCCACAAAGACGGATCCCCCGCGCGCGGCGCTACCCGTTGCACTTCTTCCGACGACGCAACTAAGCCGGGCTGGTGTACGGAACTGCCAGGATCAAAGAGCATGAGCAAGGGTCAGTGCCGGAACCACTCGCCGACGTTCAGGGTCAAGGCGGCTCAGATCCGTAGATGGCCCCCCTACTGGCCCATTTCTCTCACCAATTCGAAATACGGCCACGATAAACACGGGAAACGAAGTTCCAAAGGATGGGTCACAGTCTCTCGCAGGTCCAACTACCATTTCCTGATGGGATGGGACCTCCATAAGTCACCACAGTCGCGCCTGAGCCCGTGGCTCGGTTCAGGTCATCGATAGACAGTGTGCCCACCATGTTTGTCTCTTCGTCGATCCTGCTCTTGAATTCCACGATCGTGAGCGTGCCCGTCGATTCGTCGAGACTCGACTTCGGTGGGGGCGGTGTCGTCCTGCCATTGTCAACTACGCCAGATACCGATCCGTTTTCAATGTTCAGAATTAGATTCTGCGAGGTTGCCCCTGCTGGGCGGTACAAAGTGCAAGAGTATCTGCCGTCATACCGATGAGCAGAAGGTGTGACATTGACGATGAATGTGACGGGATCCAATCCCGCAACCGCCGCTTCGATCCGCTGCTCTCCTGCAGTATGCAAATAGCCACGCCACTTGGCTTCACCACCCACGTCCTGCGGGTTACCGGATTGTGAGGTGGCCACCGTTTCGGACCTGAAGTATGGGCTGCCCGGCGCGGGCCTGAATGTCACTTGGACACTTGGCACGCCGTTGCCCAATACGTCGGTAACCTGCACCACCAAAGGCGCTGGCAAGTAGGCGTGCTGCACAACCGTCTGCATGTCACCAGCGGTCTTCGCCATGGCGACACTTGCGCCAGGCGCTGCCCGGTCTGCATAGGCAAGTACAGAGAGGGGTTGCAGCCCTGCGCAGGCCGCCGTCAGCGTCTGCGTGCCAAGCGGCGGCCCCAATGTCCAAGACACGCTGACGGCTCCGCTTGAATCCGTCGTTGCAGACGTCGGCAGCACGGTACCGCCGCTGTCCACCGAGATCGCGATGCTTACCTTTGAGACTTTATTGCCGAAGGCGTCCTCGATCAAGAAACCTATGGGCAACTGCAGGGTTTGGGTTTGTTGAGCGCGCTGATCGTGGCCGGACAAGTTAAAGATCTTGGCCGGCGCGCCGGCTACTGCAACTGCGTAGAACGTGGCGAGCACCAGCGGGGCCCCGCTCGCATCGACGGCACGCACCTCCAACTCTTGCGGGTCTTCCGCGGATTTTCCGAGCGTCCAGCGTTCTCTCGTCAGTCCGTCGCCATCCGACGTTGCTGCACCGGCAAATACACTACCGCCGCCGCTCACGACCTTGAAATTGACCACTTGGCCAGAAACAGGGTTTCCAGCCTTGTTCAGAATCCGAACCACAAGGGTTTTGGACAGTTGCGTATTGACCGCAGCAGACTGCCCATTGCCGTCGATCACCACACCGGATGCAACCGCCTTGTCGACGGCTGCGCCGCCCCCATCGCAGCAATCACCACCACCGCAACCTGCCATCAGGAGAACTGCGACACCCTCCAAAATAATCGACCAACGGCTCACGGTTTCACTCGAAAAAATTGAAATCTACTACGCCGCCATCGGAAGATGGAGTTGATCTTGGCGTTACTTACCATCCGGATTGAGCAAGCGCAATGCATGTGCCAATCCGGTCGCGCGCTGAATCGTCGGCGGAGGGGCCGTTCGATCGATGTCTCGCCGATGATGAGTAGCGAACCCGGTCAAGGCAACACGATCTGGATGACGGTATGCCGCAAGCCGGCACAGAGGGGAAGCCGCCACAGTGATCGGCAGCCAATCCTCGCGACGTCAGTCCTTGCGGCGGAACTCCGGCACAGCGCGTGCGAGTTGTAGGCAAGCGGTTTCGTCGGAGGCTGTTACACGCATGGCCCAGTGCAGCAAGTCGAGAACGGCTTCGGGCCGATCCTTCAACCGCGCAACACGCAGGCGTGCGACGGGCGTGGGCAAGGTGTCGTCGGCGTCGGCCAGCAGTTCCTCGAACAACTTCTCCCCCGGCCGCAACCCCGAGAACACGATCGGGATCTCCTCCACCGCATGCCCCGACAAGCGGATCAGATCGCGTGCCAGATCGACGATCCGCACCGGCTCGCCCATGTCGAGCACCAGCACCTGCCCGCTCTCGCCGATGGCCGCGGCTTGCAGCACCAGCCGCGCCGCCTCGGGGATGGTCATGAAGTAGCGAATGATGTCCGGGTGCGTCACCGTGACCGGTCCGCCGCGGGCGATCTGTTCCTTGAACTTCGGGATCACGCTGCCGCTCGAGCCCAGCACGTTGCCGAAGCGCACCGCCATGAAGCGCGTGCCCGGGCGCTCGGCGGCCATCGCCGAGACCACCATCTCGGCCGCGCGCTTGGTGGCGCCCATCACGTTGGTCGGGTTCACCGCCTTGTCGGTGCTGATCAGCACGAAGCGCTCGGCGCCCGTCTCGGCCGCCGCTAGCGCGGCGTGGTAGGTGCCCAAGGTGTTGTTGCGCAGCGCGGCCAGCGCGTTGTGGTCTTCCTCCATCAGCGGCACATGCTTGAAGGCCGCGGCATGGAACACCACCTGCGGCCGCCATTGCCCGAAGGTGTGGCGCAGGTGCGCCAGGTCCTTCACGTCGCCGATCACGCGCACCAGCGGCAAGCTGGGGAAGCGCTCGCCCAGGTCCTGCTCGATGGTGTAGAGGTTGTACTCGCTAAGTTCGTACAGCACGATGCGCGCCGGCTGGAAGCGCGCCACCTGGCGGCACAGTTCGCTGCCGATGCTGCCGCCGGCACCGGTGATCAGCACGGTCTTGCCCTTCAGCACCTCGGCGATGCCGGCCTCGTCCAGTTGCACCGGCTCGCGGCCCAGCAGGTCTTCGGGTTCGATGTCGCGCACACGCTCGATGGCGGACTTCTGGCTCTCCGGGCCCTCGCGCAGTTCGTCGGCCGAGGGCACGGTCAGCACCGGCAGGCCGGACGGGGCGGCCAGTTCCAGCGCGCGGCGTCGCTGCGACGGTTTGGCGGCGGGCATCGCCACGATGATGTGGGTGGCGGCGCCGCGCACGGCCTTGTCGGCGATCGCCGCCAGCGGCCCCAGCACCGGCAGGCCGGCGATGCGGGCACCCTGCTTGCTCGGGTCGTCGTCGAGCAGCCCCAGCACGATCCAGCCCTGCTGGTGGATGCCGGCCAGCAGCCGGCGCGCGGCCTCGCCGGCGCCCATCACGATGGCGCGGCGGATCTCCACCTCGCTGCCGGTGATCTGCGCGCGTGCATGCTCGTAGACCATGCGGTAGGCCAGGCGCACCAGCGCCAGGCCCATCAGCGCCACCACCGGGTGCAGCGCCAGCACCGCACGCGGCACCTGGCGCAGTTGCAGCATCAGCACCACCACCGCGCTGGCCAGCCCGGCCAGCAGGCAGGCCAGCGCCAGCCGCTTGACCTCGCCGAAGCCCGAGAAGCGCCACATGCCCTGTGGCACCCTCAGGGCACTGAAGGCCAAGCCGTAAGCCAGCACGATGCCCAGCAGCACCCAGCCGTCATAGCCCGGCCGCGCGCTGATCCAGCGCTCGAAACCCAGGCGGAACAGGTAGGTAGCGTTCCAGGCCAGCGCCACCACCGTGCCGTCGATCAGCAGCGACAGCGGCTCACGGTGCGGGCGCAGCCGCGCCAGGAAGCGGTCGAGACGATGCCAGATCGTGATCATCGCGAGAGCAGCGTCTTCAGCGTGCGGCCCAGCACCGCCAGGTCGGACCACAAGGTGGCACGGGCCGCGTACTCGGCCTGCAGGGCCAGCTTGCGCGGCAGGATGCGCTCGATGTATTCACGCTCGGGGTCGTCCGCGGCGGCCAGCAGCGCGGCCTCGTCGATGTGCGCCAGCGAGGCCGGGTCGGTGATGCCGGGGCGCACGGCCAGCACCTGGCGTTTCAGCGCCGGAGGGTAGTGGGCCACGAAGCGCGGCACCTCCGGGCGCGGGCCGACCAGGCTCATGCGGCCCAGCAACACGTCGATGAACTGCGGCAGTTCGTCGATGCGGTAGTGCCGCAGGGCATGGCCGACGCGGGTGATGCGCGCATCGCGCCCCACGGTCACCTGCGGGCCCAGCGCCGGGGCGTCCACGCGCATGGTGCGGAACTTGTGGATGCGAAACGGCGCCCCGCCAAGCCCCACCCGCTGCTGGCGGAAGAACACCGGGCCGGGAGAATCCAGTCGGATCAGCAGCGCCACGCCCAGCAGCAGTGGCGCCAGCAGCAGCAAGGCCAGGCCGGCCCCCAGCAGATCGAACAGGCGCTTGGCCATCAGCAGCAGCATCGGCTCAGTGCGGCGCCAGCAGGCCGCGCACCGCGGCGATCACCCGGTCGGTGTCGGCATCGCTCATGCGGCTGTAGATGGGCAGGCTCAGCATCTGCTCGTAGGCGTGCTGGCTGGCCGGAAAGTCCTCGGCGCGCAGGCCGTAGCGGTCGCGCCAGTAGGGCTGCAGGTGCAGCGGGATGTAGTGCACGCTGCAGCCGATGCCCAGCGCAAACAGCCGCTCGATGAAGGCATCGCGGTGGATGCCAGCCGCCGGCAACAGGCGCAGCACGTACAGGTGCCAGGGGTGCAGTTCGCCGGCGGGTGCCTCGGGCGCGGTGATCACCGGCAGGTCGGCAAAGGCCGCGTTGTAGCAGGAGGCGATGGCGGCGCGCCGCTGTGCGAAGGCATGCGCCTTCTTCAACTGGTGGATGCCCAGCGCCGCGGCGATGTCGGTCAGGTTGTACTTGAAGCCGGGCGCCACGATCTCGTAGTACCAACTGGGTACGGTGGCGGTGAAACGGTCGAAGGCATCGCGGCTCATGCCGTGCAGGCGCATGATCTGCGCGCGCTTGGCCAGCGCCGCATCGCGGGTGACCAGCATGCCACCCTCGCCGGTGGTCATGGTCTTGTTGGCATAGAAGCTGAACACCGTGGCATCGCTGTCGAGCGTGCCCACGCGCCGGCCCGCGCTGGTGGTGGGCAGCGCATGGGCGGCGTCTTCCACCACCTTCAGGCCATGCCGGCGCGCGATCGCCAGGATCGCCGGCATGTCGGCCGCCAGGCCGGCGTAGTGCACCGGCATGATCGCGCGGGTCTTGGGCGTGACGGCCGCCTCGATCAGGCGTGGATCGATGTTCAGCGTGGTGGGGTCGATGTCGACCAGCTTGACATCAGCACCCAGGTAGCGCACCACCTCGGCGGTGGCGGTGAAGGTGTGGGTGGTGGTGATCACCTCGTCGCCCGGGCCAATGCCGATGGCTTCGAGTGCCAGGTGCAGGCCGGCGGTGGCCGAGTTGACGGCGATGCAATGCAGGCCCTCGATGTTGTCGCCCGCATCACCCAGCCAGGTCTTGAAGTCGGCCTCGAATCGCTTGGCCTTGGGGCCGGTGGTGATCCAGCCGCTGCGCAGCGTGTCGACCACCTCGGCGATGTCGTCCTCGCCGATCTCGGGCAGGGCAAAGGGCAGGAACGGCAGGGTGGCTGAGGTCATGGGCATCGTGGGGCGGCTGCGGCGAGGCAGGGCCGCGGAACCTGGGATTTTAGAGCCCGAGCCCCTCAGCACCCGGCCGGCTTCTGCAGCCACACCAGCACATGCGTGCGCAGCGGCGGCAAGGCGTTGAACAGCCGGTACAGCGACGGATGCAGCCGGCACACCGCGCGGGCGATCGGCGGCGCCAAGGTGATCTTGCGATGCCGCATCACCGCCTGCGGAAACAGGGCGCGCACCCGCGCCAGCGGCACGCCGCGCACGTCGGGGTTGCGCGGGTTGTTCACCGTGAAGTCGTACCACAGCACACCGCCGCCCGGCGCCACCCAGCGCCACATGGCCGCAGCCAGCCGCTGCTGGAAGGCGTCGTCGAGCAGCGACGAGAACACGGTGGACTGGAACACGATGTCCAGGCTGCCGGGGGCGATGTCGAGCTGGCAGGCATCGCCGCCCCACAGTTGCACGGTCGACGGCAGCAACTGCCGCGCCTGGGCCAGGCGCTCGGGCAGCAGCTCGGCACCGGTCAGGTGCTGCGGCGCGAAGCCCAGGCGCAGCAGCTCCAGCAGGTTGCCGCCGGCGCCGCAGCCCACCTCGAGCAGCTTGAGCTGCGTCAGGTCGGTGAGGCCCAGTTGCACGAACAGCCGCAGCATCGCGCGCTGGCGCTCCTGCACCGTCTGCCAGACGTCGGGCTGCAGCAGGCTGTAGCGGTCGAGCGGCGTGTTGGCGCGGCGCGCGTAGCGCTCGGCCACGGCGCGGGTCTCGTCGCTGGCGGGCCCCCGATCGCTCATCACCGCATCGCCTCGATGAAGCGCTGGGCCAGCACGGGGTAGCTGTGGTGGGCCTGCACGAAGGCGCGGCCGCGGG
>JAURXG010000170.1 GCA_030654555.1 Aquabacterium sp. | reverse complement strand
ACCGCGGCGAGCTCAAGCTGCACAAGCGCATGCCCGCCAAGGATCTGTGGCGCAAGATGCTGACCATGCTGTTCGAGACCGGCCACCCCTGGGTGACCTTCAAGGACGCCTGCAACGTGCGCAGCCCGCAGCAGCACGTGGGCGTGGTGCACTCGTCGAACCTGTGCACCGAGATCACGCTGAACACCAGCGACACCGAGATCGCGGTCTGCAACCTCGGTTCGGTCAACCTGGCGCAGCACCTGAAAGACGGCCAGGTCGACCAGGAGAAGCTCAAGCGCACGGTGGCCACCGCGATGCGCATGCTCGACAACGTCATCGACATCAACTACTACGCGGTGAAGAAGGCGCGCGACAGCAACCTGCGCCATCGCCCCGTGGGCCTGGGCCTGATGGGCTTCCAGGACGCGCTGTACCAGCTGCGCGTGCCCTACGCCTCGGCCGAGGCGGTGGAGTTCGCCGACCGTTCGATGGAAGCCATCTGCTACCACGCCTACTGGGCCAGCACCGAGCTGGCCGAGGAGCGCGGGCGCTACAGCAGCTACCGCGGATCGCTGTGGGACCGCGGCATCCTGCCGATCGACTCGCTCGACCTGCTGGCCGAGGCCCGCGGCGGCTATGTCGAGGTGGACCGCTCGGTCACGATGGACTGGGACGCGCTGCGTGCCCGCATCGCCCAGCACGGCATGCGCAACAGCAACTGCGTGGCCATCGCGCCCACCGCCACCATCAGCAACATCATCGGCGTGGACGCCTCGATCGAACCCTGCTTCGGCAACCTGTCGGTCAAGAGCAACCTGTCGGGCGAGTTCACCATCGTCAACGAGTACCTGGTGCGCGACTTGAAGCGCCTGGGGCTGTGGGACGACGTGATGGTGATGGACCTCAAGCACTTCGACGGCAGCCTGCGCCGCATCGACCGCGTGCCCGAGGACATCAAGGCGCTCTACGCCACGGCCTTCGAGGTCGATGCGCAGTGGCTGGTGGAGGCCGCGGCGCGGCGTCAGAAGTGGATCGACCAGGCGCAGAGCCTGAACATCTACATGGCCGGCGCCTCGGGCAAGAAGCTCGACGACATCTACAAGCTGGCCTGGCTGCGTGGCCTGAAGACCACCTACTACCTGCGCACGATGGGTGCCACGCATGCCGAGAAGTCCACCGTGGCGGCCGGCGCGATGAATGCCGTCTCCAGTGGTGGCGTGGGAGGCGGTGGCCTGTCGGCGCTGGATGCCGCAGCCGCGCAAACCCAATCCGCAATCGACGCGACTCCGGCCACCGACATCAAGTTCTGCTCGATCGACAACCCGGACTGCGAAGCATGCCAATGAGGCTTTGATGCACGACCCTCACCAGGCACTGGCTTGCGCGATGCAAGGTCACAACATCGTGGCCGCTTGCATGTCAAGAAGTGCTTGGTGATTGAACACAACACTCTGATAATTCGAAGCCATAGGAAGCACACACATGCTGGTCTGGGAAGACGACGTCAAGCTCCCCTCGACGACACCATCGAACACCACTGCGCCGCAAGCCTCGAGCCCCGCGCGGCCGATGTCACCGTCACCTCTTACTCAATTGCAGCCGGCCGTTCCGGCTGCTGCGCTGGCGCCAGCGATGGCTGCCGCAGCCGCCGCGGTCGTTGCCAACAAGAGCACGGCCGTTCAGCCCGCGACGACACCCGATGCGCCGATCGCACGCCGCGTCAACGCCGACGAGAAGCGCATCATCAACGGCCAGACCGACGTCAACCAGTTGGTGCCGTTCAAGTACAAGTGGGCCTGGGAGAAGTACCTCGCCACCTGCGCCAACCCCTGGATGCCGCAAGAGGTCACCATGTCGCGCGACATCGCGACCTGGAAAGACCCGAACGGCCTGACCGCAGACGAGCGCCGCATCATCAAGCGCAACCTCGGCTTCTTCGTGACCGCCGACTCGCTGGCCGCCAACAACATCGTGCTGGGCACCTACCGCCACATCACGGCGCCCGAGTGCCGCCAGTTCATGCTGCGCCAGGCCTTCGAAGAGGCGATCCACACCCACGCCTACCAGTACATCGTCGAGTCGCTGGGCCTGGACGAGTCGGAGATCTTCAACGCCTACAACGAGGTGCAGTCGATCCGCGACAAGGACCAGTTCCTGATCCCGTTCATCAACGCGATCATGGATCCGAACTTCAAGACAGGCACGCAAGAGAACGACCAGACGCTGCTGCGTTCGCTGATCGTCTTCGCCTGCCTGATGGAGGGCATGTTCTTCTACGTCGGCTTCACGCAGATTCTGGCGATGGGCCGCCAGAACAAGATGACCGGTGCCGCCGAGCAGTACCAGTACATCCTGCGCGACGAGTCGATGCACTGCAACTTCGGCATCGACCTGATCAACCAGATCAAGCTGGAAAACCCGCAGTTGTGGACCAACGAGTTCAAGGCCGAGATCAAGGCCTTGTTCGTGAAGGCGGTCGAGCTGGAGTACCGGTATGCCGAAGACACCATGCCGCGTGGCGTGCTGGGTCTCAA
>JAURXG010000169.1 GCA_030654555.1 Aquabacterium sp. | reverse complement strand
GCCGCACCAGCCAGGCGGCCTACACCTCGGGCGGCGAGCAGCAGATGTGCGCCATCGGCCGCGCGCTGATGGCCAACCCGAAGATGGTGCTGCTCGACGAACCCAGCATGGGCCTGGCACCGCAGATCGTCGAGGAGGTGTTCGAGATCGTGAAGGACCTCAACACCAAGGAGCAGGTTACCTTCCTGCTGGCCGAGCAGAACACCAACATCGCGCTGCGCTACGCCGACTACGGCTACATCCTGGAGAACGGCCGCATCGTGATGGACGGCGAAGCCAAGGCGCTGCGCGAGAACGAGGACGTCAAGGAGTTCTACCTCGGCATGGGCGGCGGCGACCGCAAGAGCTTCAAGGACGTCAAGAGCTACAAGCGGCGCAAGCGCTGGTTGGCTTAGCCCACCCCCTACGCGCTGCGCGCGCCCCCTCAAGGGGGCAACGCCAGCGGCCCGGCGGAGCCGGATCCGCGGCGTTCGCTGGGTGGGCCGCCGCATCTAACGAGGTGTTGAGACATGCCTGAAGACTTCGGAATGGCCTTGCCGCAGTTCAAGCCCGACGAGGCGCTGCTGAAGCTGAGGTGCGACCTGCGTGACCTGGGGCTGACTGAGCGCGAGGGCCGCTTCGAGCGGCGCGGCAGCCTGATCGCCCGCGCGGCGGTCGACGCCGGCACGCTGCGCGCGGCACGGGTCAAGCGGCCGGCGCGCACCAGCCCCGAATGGATCGAGAAGGTGCTGCGCAGCAGTGCCGATGTGCGCGACTTCGTCGCCGACCTGAAAAGACAACTGGCGCTTTGGAGCGACCGCGATGACTGACTTCTACGACGCGCTGGAACAGCGCTCTGCCGCCGAACGCGAGGCCGCGCTGCTGGCCGCCCTGCCGGGCCACATCGCCCGGGCGCAGCAGGCCACCAGCGCCTTTGCCGAATCGCTGGCCGGGGTGGCGGCTGCGGCCATCACCAGCCGCCCGGCGCTGGCGACCCTGCCGGTGCTGCGCAAGCACGAACTGCTGGAGCGCCAGCAGGCCTTGCGGGCGCAGGACCCGTTCGGCGGCTTCTCGGCCATCGGCTGGCGCGGCCTGCGCGCAGGCGCGGGCGCGCGCCGGGTGTTCCAGTCGCCCGGCCCGATCTACGAACCCGAAGGTACAGCAGCCGACTACTGGCGCATGGCCCGCGCGATCCACGCCGCGGGCTTTCGCGCCGGCGACCTGGCGCACTGCAGCTTCAGCTACCACCTGACGCCGGCCGGCTCGATGATGGAATCCGGCGCGCATGCCGTGGGCTGCACCACCTTTGCCGGCGGCATCGGCAATACCGAGCTGCAGTTGCAGGCGGTGGCCGAGCTGCGCCCGCATGGCTACATCGGCACGCCCAGCTTCCTGAAGATCCTGGTCGAGAAGGCGGCCGAGACCGGCACCGACATCCGCAGCCTCAGCAAGGGCATGGTCGGCGGCGAAGCCTTTCCGCCCAGCCTGCGTGATTGGCTGGGCGCGCGTGGCATCGACGTCTACCAAAGTTACGCCACCGCCGACGCCGGCCTGATCGCCTACGAGACCCGCGCCCGAGAAGGGCTGGTGATCGACGAAGCAGTCATTCTCGAGATCGTGCGCCCGGGCACCGGCGACGTGCTGCCCGACGGCGAAGTGGGCGAGGTGGTGGTCACCGTGCTGAACCCCGACTACCCGCTGGTGCGCTTCGGCACCGGTGATCTGTCGGCGGTGCTGGCCGGCCCCTGCCCCACCGGCCGCAGCAACACCCGCATCAAGGGCTGGATGGGCCGCGCCGACCAGACCACCAAGGTGCGCGGCATGTTCGTGCACCCCAGCCAGGTGGCCGACGTGCTGCGCCGCCACCCCGAGATCGTCAAGGCCCGGCTGGTGGTCGAAGGCGAGATGGCCAACGACCGCATGACGCTGAAGATCGAGGTGGCCGGCGCGCCCGAGGGCCTGACCGGCGCGGTGGCCGCCAGCGTGCGTGACGTGACCAAGCTGCGCGCCGAGGTGCTGCTGTGCGCCCCCGGCAACCTGCCCAACGATGGCAAGGTGATCGAGGACGCCCGCAAGTACGAATGAGCGGTGACCCGGGCGCGCAGGATGATCTGGCGCAAGCTGCTGGTGCACGGGCCGCGGCGCTAAGTAGTTTCCGGCACGCCGCCGCGCAGGACCGGCTCTAGCATCTGGGCCTTGTTCATTCCGCAACCGCACCGCTGAGGACCTTCGCGATGAAGCAACTGATCTCTGCCGCCTTGATGATCGGCACCGCCGCCGCCGCCCTGGCCGAATACCCGGAGAAGCCGGTCACCATCGTCGTGCCGTTTGCGGCCGGCGGCCCCACCGACAAGGTGGCGCGCGATCTGGGCGACGTGCTGCGCAAGCAGCTGAACCAGACCGTGATCATCGAGAACGTGGGTGGCGCCGGCGGCACGCTGGGCGCGGCCAAGGTGGCCAAGGCCTCGCCCGATGGCTACACGGTGCTGCTGCACCACATCGGCATGGCCACCGCGCCCGCCCTGTACCGCAAGCTGCCGTACAGCGTGCAGAACGACTTCGAGTACCTCGGCATGATCAACGAGGTGCCGATGACCCTGGTCGGCCGCAGCACGCTGCCGGCCAGCAACTACGCCGAGCTGCGCAAGTGGATCGACGCCAACAAGGGCAAGATCAACCTGGCCAATGCCGGTCTGGGCGCGGCATCGCACTTGTGCGGCCTGCTGTTCCAGCAAGCCGTGGCGGTCGACATGACCACCGTGCCGTACAAGGGCACCGCGCCGGCCATGACCGATCTGCTGGGCGGCCAGATCGACCTGATGTGCGACCAGACCACCAACACCACGCAGCAGATCGAGGGCGGCAAGGTCAAGGCCTTCGCGGTCACCACCCTGCAGCGCCTGACCACGCCCGCGCTGGCCAAGCTGCCGACGCTGGACGAGAGCGGCCTGAAAGGCTTCAACGTGTCGATCTGGCATGGCCTGTACGCACCCAAGGGCACGCCCAAGCCGGTGGTCGACAAGCTCAACGCCGCCCTGCGCGCTGCGCTGAAGGACGCAGAGTTCATCAAGCGCGAAGAAGCGCTGGGCGCGGTGGTGGTCACCGACAGCCGCCTGGGCGGCGCCGAGCACAAGAAGTTCGTCGAGGCCGAGATCGCCAAGTGGGGCCCCGCCATCAAGGCCGCCGGGCAGTACGCCGACTGACCTCGCCTCCTCCCGCAGCCGCTTCGCGCGTTGCCTCGAGAGGCGACGCCAGCGGCCTCGTGGCGTCGGTTGCACGGCGCCCGCTCGTGAAATCGGCGGGCGGGCGGGCTGGACTGCAGGTCAGGCGATGCGCAGCGGGATCGTCACCGGGCCGTCGTTGACCAACGCCACCTGCATGTCGGCACCGAACAGGCCGGCGGCCACCACCGGGTGGCGCTCTCGCGCCAGCCGCAGCACCGTCTCGTAGAGCGCGCGGCCCTGTTCGGGGCCGGCCGCGCCGGTGAAGCTGGGCCGGTTGCCGCCGGAGACATCGGCCGCCAGCGTGAACTGGCTGACGATCAGCAACCCACCGCCGATGTCCACCACGCTGCGGTTCATCTTGCCGGCAGCGTCGGCGAAGATGCGCAGCTTCAGCAGCTTGTCCACCAGTTTCGTGGCCTGCAGCTCGGTGTCGGCGGGTTCGGCGCAGACCAGCAGCAACAGGCCTTGGCCGATCTCGCCGACGCAGGCGCCATCCACCGTCACCCGGGCCTCACGCACCCGCTGCACCAGACCGATCACGACGGATCTTTCGGATCGTCGAGGTGCGCCTCCACGTCCATCGGCAGCAGTTGGATGCTGGCGCGCAGGCCGGGCACGGCGTCCATCAGCGCCTGCTCGACCGACCGCCGCAGCGCCGCGGCGCGGCCCAGGCTCCAGGCCGCAGGCATGTGCATGTGCAGGTCGACAAAACGGCGCGCGCCGGCACGCCGGGTCGTCACATGGTCGAAGCGGATCGTGTGGTGTTCGAAGCCGGCGAGCGTGCGCTCGATCTCGGCGCGCACCTCGGGCTGCAGGGCCTGGTCCATCAAGCCATCGGCCGACTGCCAGACCAGCATCACGCCTTCGCGGGCGATGTTGGCGGCCACCGCGATGGCGATCACCGGGTCCAGCCACAGCCAGCCCGTGGCCTGCACCGCCAGCAGGCCGACCAGCACGCCGGCCGATGTCCACACGTCGGTGAACAGATGCCGCGCGTCGCCTTCCAGCGCCATCGATCGATGTTCACGCGCCTTGCGCAGCATGGCAAAGGCCAGCGCGCCGTTCATCGCCGAGCTGATCACCGACAGCGCCAGGCCCAGGCCCAGTTGCTCGAGCGGCTGCGGATTGAAGAACCGGTGCACCGCCGCACCCATGATGGCCAGGGCCGCCACCAGGATCAGCACGCCCTCGAAGCCGCTGGAGAAATACTCGGCCTTGTGGTGGCCGTAGGGGTGGTCGGCGTCGGGTGGCTGGGCCGCCACCGTCACCATCATCAGCGCGAAGATCGCACCCGCAAGATTGACCAGCGATTCCAGCGCGTCCGACAGCAGGCCCACCGAGTCGGTCAGCCACCAGGCGCCGGTCTTCAGCGTGATGGTGGCGACGGCCACGGCGACCGAGAGTTTGAGGTAGGCGCTGACTTGCATCGACTGCGAGGTGATTCTGGGATCGTGCCGGGTGCCGCGCTGCGGTCAGGCGACCAAGGTCACGCGGGCAAACTTGCGCTTGCCCACCTGCACCACCACCGTGCCGGCCGCCACTCTCAGAGCCTTGTCGCTGATCACCACGCCGTCCAGCCGAACGCCGCCCTGATCGATCAGCCGCAGCGCCTCGCTGGTGGACGGCACGAGCCCGGCCTGCTTGAGCAAGGCCCCGATGCCCAGTGGCGCACCATTCAGCGTGACTGCCGGGATCTGATCCGGAATGCCGCCCTTGGCCCGGTTGTTGAAGTCGGCCTCGGCCGCATCCGCCGCCGCTGCACTGTGAAAGCGCGTCACGATCTCACGCGCCAGCAGCACCTTGGCGTCCTTGGGATTGCGTCCGCCGGTGATCTCATCCTTGAGCCGCGTCACTTCGGCTTCGGGCCGGAAGCTCAGCAGCGCAAACCAGCGCCACATCAGCACATCGCTGATCGACAGCGTCTTGGCGAACATGCTGTTGGCGTCTTCGGTGATGGCGATGTAGTTGCCCTTGCTCTTGGACATCTTCTCGATGCCGTCCAGCCCCTCGAGCAGCGGCATCGTCAGGAT
>JAURXG010000277.1 GCA_030654555.1 Aquabacterium sp. | reverse complement strand
CATGGCCGCCAACCCGCTGATCTTCGCGCTGGCCAACCCCACACCGGAGATCATGCCCGAGGAGGTCAAGGCGGTGCGCAGCGACGCCATCATGGCCACCGGCCGCACCGACTACCCGAACCAGGT
Organism: Aquabacterium sp.; assembly: GCA_030654555.1. Lineage (GTDB taxonomy): Bacteria > Pseudomonadota > Gammaproteobacteria > Burkholderiales > Burkholderiaceae_C > Pseudaquabacterium. The sequence continues at coordinate 11,407 of JAURXG010000277.1, read as the reverse complement.
CAACAACGTCCTGTGTTTCCCGTACATCTTCCGCGGCGCGCTGGATTCAGGCGCGACCACGATCACCAACGAGATGGAGATCGCCGCGGTGCATGCCATCGCCGACCTGGCCCAGGCCGAGCAGAACGACCAGGTGGCCGCCGCCTACGCCGGCACCACGCTGGTGTTCGGGGCCGAGTACCTGATCCCCAAGCCCTTCGACCCGCGGCTGATGATGAAGATCGCGCCGGCGGTGGCCCGCGCGGCCGCCGAATCGGGCGTGGCCGCGCGGCCGGTGACCGACTTCAACGCCTACGAGGAAAAGCTGCAGAGCTTCGTCTACGCCTCGGGCAACGCGATGAAGCCGATCTTCAGCCAGGCCAAGCGCGCGAAGCGCAAGAACGTGGCCTTCGCCGAGGGCGAGGACCGGCGCGTGCTGCGCGCGGTGCAGGTGATCGTCGACGAAGGCCTGGCCCGGCCCTGGCTGGTGGGCCGCGCCAGCGTCATCAACGCCCGCATCGAGAAGCTCGGCCTGCGGCTGCAGGCCGGGCGCGACTACGAGATCGTCAACATCGACGACGACCCGCGCTACCGCGACTTCTGGCAGACCTACCACCGCATGACCGAGCGCAAGGGCGTGACCGAGCAGTTCGCCAAGATCGAGATGCGCCGCCGGCTGACGCTGATCACCAGCATGCTGCTGCACAAGGGTGAGGTCGACGGCATGATCTGCGGCACCTGGGGCGCCACCGCGCAGCACCTGGCGCACATCGACCAGATCATCGGCCGGCGTGCCGGCGTCAACACCTACGCCTGCATGAACGGGCTGATCCTGCCCGGGCGGCAGGTGTTCCTGGTCGACACCCACGTCAACTACGACCCCACGGCCGAGCAGCTGGCCGAGATCACCATCCTGGCGGCCGAGGAGATGCTGCGCTTCGGCGTCAGCCCGAAGGCGGCGCTGCTGTCGCACAGCAGTTTCGGCGCCAGCAACCAGCCTTCGGCGGTGAAGATGCGCGAGGCGCTGGCGCTGATCCAGCAACGCGCGCCCTGGCTGGAAGTCGACGGCGAGATGCACGGCGACGTGGCCCTGGACGCCGACCTGCGGCATGAACTGATGCCCCGATCGACGCTGACCGGCGAGGCCAACCTGCTGGTGCTGCCCAACATCGACGCCGCCAACATCAGCTACAACCTGCTGAAGACGGCCGCCGGCGGCGGCATCGCGATCGGCCCGGTGCTGCTGGGCGCGGCCAAGCCGGCGCACATCCTGACGCCCTCGGCCACCGTGCGGCGCATCGTCAACATGACCGCGCTGACCGTCGCCGACGCCAATGCCGCCCGGGGCTGAGCGCTTGCCGCCCGCCAGCCTCACCAGATTGGTGCATTCGGCTGGCGGGCCCAGCCCGGCGTTGAAAATTCCACGCCCAAGCCTCTTGACAAGCTGCCAAGTGCCTGATTTCTCGAATGTTTCTAGATTGTGAGCGCCCACTCAATCCCTTTTGATCCTGCCCAAATTTGAGGCAGTCACTTGAGTTTTCGGGGGCGTTCCGGTAGCATCCGGGCTTCAGATTTCAGGGTAATCCCGTGGACAAGGCCGCTCGGTCATCGATTTGGAATCCTCTGCGACGGCTGGGGCTTCTGTCGGCGATCGTGGCGTCGGTGCTGGTCGGGGCGGCGGTTCAAGCCAGGGGTCCGGTGGACCGTCTGGACACCGTGGCGCTGTCGGCACTGCCGGTCGAAGCCCAGAAGACGCAGCGCCTGATCCACGCCGGCGGTCCGTTTCCTTACAGCAAGGACGGCGTGGTCTTCGGCAACCGAGAGCGGTTGTTGCCGCGGCGCGAACGAGGCTTCTACCGCGAGTACACCGTGCCCACGCCGGGGTCGAGAGACCGTGGCGCAAGGCGCATCGTGTGCGGCGGCCAGCGTCCCAAGGCTCCTGAGGCCTGTTATTACACCGCCGATCATTACGCCAGCTTCAAGCTGATTGCGTCATGAGCGGCACTCGATTCGGAACCGATTCTTATTCTTGACCCTGGAGGAACGCGACCATGCTGCTGCAGACCGTCCGTCCCAATATCGTGCAGGCCATCCGCGCCTACCGTGTCGAAGACCTGATGACCGCCGCCGAAGGCGCTGGTCAGCACTTCCTGTACGCCAACCTCACCGAGGCGCAGACCAAGCAGGACGTGCTCGACAAGATCGCCGAGTCGTTTCTGTTCCCCGCGCATTTCGGCAAGAACCTCGACGCGCTGTTCGACTGCATGACCGACCTGGTGCACCGCGCCGGCAGCCAGCCGGGGTTCGTGGTGGTGCTCGAGCAGTTGCCCGACAACGCCCGCTTCGACCGCGAAGCGCGCGAGCAGTTGCTCGACGTGTTCCGCGATGCGGCCGATTTCTGGGCAGAGCGGCGCATTCCCTTCCGTTGCTTCTACTCGTTTGCCGTGGCACGCGCCAACGAGAGCAGCGCCTGGGAGCGTGTCAACGAGGCCGCGCAGGCGCCCGAGAAGCCGGCGCCCAAGGCCGCCCCGAAGAACGGCACCAACCCCAACTTCGGCATGAACATGCCGATGATGAGCAGCGCCTTCGACACCGCCATGTGGCTCAACGCCGCGTGAACTTGGCACCCCCCCGAAGCGCCTGACGGCGCCCCCCCTGGGGGGCGGCCCCAGTGGCCCGGCGGAGCCGGTTCCACGGCGCCCGCTGGGTTTGATCGGCGGCCTGCGGGCCGCCTTGTCATTTCTAGGGCTCGGTGGGCAGGGCCTGAGCGAGAGCCACGTACTCGGCCACCGGCACCTCCTCGGCGCGGCGCTGCACGTCGAAGTCGCCGGTGAAGCCCTGCTCGGTGAGCCAGCGGCCCAAGGTATGGCGCAGCAGCTTGCGCCGCTGCGAGAACGCCACGGTCACCAGCGTCTGCAGGCGCGCTTCGTCCAGCACCGGCGGGGTGGCCAGCGGTTGCATGCGCACGATGGCCGAATCCACCCGCGGCGGCGGGTCGAACGACGCGGGCGGCACGTCAAACAGGGCCTCGATGCGGTAGCGCCACTGCAGCATCACCGTCAGGCGGCCGAAATCCTTGCCGCCGGGCGCCGCGGCCATGCGGTCGACCACTTCCTTCTGCAGCATGAAATGCTGGTCGACCACGCGCGGCGCCACCGCCAGCAGGTGGAACAGGATCGGCGTGGAGATGTTGTAGGGCAGGTTGCCCACCACCCGCAGCGGCTGGCCGGCGGCATCGGCCAGCGCGGCGAAATCCACCTTCAGCACGTCGGACTCGACCACCGTGACGCCGGGGCGCTGGCGCCAGCGCGCGGCCAGGTCGCGGTCGAGCTCGATCACCGTGAGCGCGCCGCAGCGCTCGAGCAGCGGCTGCGTCATCGCGCCCAGGCCGGGCCCGATCTCGACCAGCGCCTGCCCCGGCTTCGGAGCGATGGCGCGCACGATGGCGTCGATGATGCCGGCATCGACCAGGAAATGCTGGCCGAAGCGTTTGCGGGCGATGTGGCTCATGTTGGCGCCCCCATCGCGCAGGGCGCGATCGTGGGCGCATGACGCCGTTGCCCGCCAGCGGGCGCCGCGGATGCGGCGCTGCCGGTCCGCTGGGGCCGCCTCCCTGGGGGGGAGGCGCCGAAGGCGCTTCGGGGGGGGGTCAAATTCAGAGCGGCGGCTCGCGCAGCTCGATGTAGGCGCGCAGCCGCAGTTCCTTGGCCCAATCCTGGTAGGTGGGCTCGAACTTGGCCTCGCGCAGCTGGTTGCGGGCCTGCTCGCGCACTTCCTTGGGGTCGACTTGGGCGCTGCGCCGCTCGAGCACCTGGATCAGGTGCACGCCGAAGCGCGAGGCCACCGGCGGCGAGATGCCGCCCAGCGGCAGCCGGTTCATCGCCTCTTCGAACTCGGGCACGAAGTTGCCGGGCGAGGCCCAGCCCAGATCGCCGCCACTGGGCGCGCTGGCGTCTTCGGAGATCTCGCGGGCGACCTCGTCGAACTTCTTCTCGCCGCGCTCGATCTGCTGGCGCAGCGTGCCCAGGCGCTGCGCCACCAGCGGCGCCTGGGCCCGATCGGCCGCGCGCAGCAGGATGTGGCGCGCCCGCGTCTGCGTCACCTTGAACGGATCGTCGCCCTGGCGATCGACCAGCTTGAGGATGTGGAAGCCCGCCGCGCTGCGCAGCGGCTGGTCGGTGACCTGGCCCACGGCCAGCGGCTTGACCGCTTCGACGAACAGGTCGGGCAGCCGGTCGGCCGGGCGCATGCCCAGCTCACCACCGGCTTCGCGGTTGGGGTCTTCGCTGAATTCGCGCGCCACCTTCGAGAAATCCTCGCCGGCCTTCACCCGGGCCAGCGCCTGCGCCGCCCGGGCCTGGCGCTGGGCCACCACGTCGGCGCCGGCGCCATCGGGCACGGTGACCAGGATCTGCGCCACGTTGATCTGCGCCGCACCGCTGCTCTTGGCGCGCCGCTCCTCGAGCAGGCGGTCGACGTCGGCGTCGGAGATGCGGATGCGCGACGCCACTTCGCGCTCGCGCACGCGCTCGAGCAGCACCTGGTCGCGCAGGTTGGCGCGAAAACGCGCCATGTCCATGCCATCGGCGCGCAGGCGCTCGCGCAGCTGCGGCACGGTGATCTGGTTCTGCGCGGCGATGTTGGCGATGGCGCGGTCGACGTCGGCATCGTCCACCTTCTGCCCAGTCTCGCGGGCGTAGGTGATCTGCACCCGCTCGTCGATCAGCGCATCGAGCACCTGCTGGCGCAGCGCCGCCGGATCGGGCAGCGTGGCGCCGCCGCGGCGCGCCTCGGCGGTGATGCGCTCGATGCGCTGGGCCAGTTCGACCGAGGTGACCAGCTCGGTGTTGACCACGGCCACGATGAAGTCGGCGCTGCGGTTGGCGCGCGCCGCGGCGGGCTGGGCCTGGGCCAAGCCGCCGGCCATGCCGGCCGCCAGGGCCAGCGCCGCTGCCACGGCCGAGAACGGGCGGTGCCGGCGCTTTGAATTGGGGAGGTGGGTCATGGCTCGGAGGTGGGGAACGGGGTGCCACGCGGCTCGCGCAGCAGCCGGTAACCGGGGATATTGTCCTTCAACACCTGCAGCGGGTTGGAACCCAGGCGCGACAGGCCCACCAACTCGAGCTGCACCAGCAGCCGGGTGGTGGCTTCGGCGCGGCCCGTGGACAGCCGTTCGGAGACGATGCGGGCGATCCAGCAGCCGGTGTCGTATTCCAGCCCGGCCAGTGAATCGGTCATGCGGCTGTCCTTGACGCTGTAGTTCAGCCGGCCCACCGCATACAGCTTGCCGCCGCAGCCGCCCGACGCCCCCACCGGCCGCGCCTTGCCGCTGTAGACCGGCCATTGCCAGCCCAGCTCGACCTGCTCGGACAGGCCACGCGCCAGGCGGTAACCCGCCGACAGCGTGCGAAACGGCCCGGGCTGGAAGCGCGCGCCGACGATGGAGCGCACCACGCGCTGGCTGTCGGGGTTGTACTGCAGCGCGGCGTCGAACTTCCACGGGTTGAAGACCGAGGTGCCGCCCTCGAGCAGCACATCGGAGAAGCGCTGCGTCAGCGGGTCGCCGCTGAGCACCACCCGCTGGTCGCGCAGGCGGAAACGCTGGGCCAGGCCCAGGCGCAGCGTCTCGGCGCCGGTGGCCGCATCCACCAGCCGGGTGGTGAAACCGGCGGTCAGCTGGTGCGCGTCGCTGACGCGGTCGATGCCCGAGAAGGCGTTCTCGGCGTAGATCGACACCGCGTTGAAATCGCGCTCGGCAGCGTCGAAGTTGGGCAGCGCCGACTGGTCGCGGTAGGGGGTGTTGACGTACAGCAGGCGCGGCTCCAGCGTCTGGCGCTGCGCACGGCCGAACCACTGGGTGGCTCGCTCGAGCACCAGGCCGGCGTCGAAGCTGGCGGTGGGGATCACGCGCGACGCACGCTGCGTGCCGCCGCCGGCCGGCTCGAAGCTGTAGCTGGCCGCGTTGAGCGTGAGCCGCGGTATCACCCAGCCGCCCGGCCGGGTGAACGGCCGGCTCAGCTGGCCCAGTGCATGCCAGCGCCAGCCGGTGGGCAGCTGGGTGTCGGCGGTGTCGTGGGTCAGCGTGAAGCGGTTGACCTCGGTCTGCAGCGACGCACGCAGCCCCGCCGGCAGCACTGGCGCCAGCCGCAGGCCCAGTTGCGGGCTGCGCTGGTAGGGCGCCACGATCAGGTCGGCGCCGCTGCCGGTCTGCAGCACCTGCCAGCGCTGCACCCGGGCATAGGCCGTCATCGGCCCCAGCGCGGTGGACAGCAGCCGCTCGGCGGCCACGTCCTGCGTCAGCAGGCGCGGCGTGGTCGACGGCACGATCTGCGGGAAGTCCTTCCAGTAGCTGTCGTCGGACACGCGCAGGATGTTGGCGCGGTAGTCCACCGCACCGAACAGCCGCCCGGTGTTGTCGGCCTGCCAGGCGTTGCGCGAGCGGCCGACGCTGCGGTCCTGCGGCAGCAGGTGCAGGCGCAGCCGGCCCTCGTGCTGCGGCTCGAGGTAGCGGAACTCGCTGTCCAGCGCCAGCCCACGGCGCGTCAGCACGGTGGGCGTGAAGGTGGCGTCGCGGTTGGGCGCGATGTTCCAGTAGTAGGGCACACCCAGCTCGAAACCGCTGCGGCTGTCCAGCCCGATGCTGGGTGGCAGCCAGCCGCTCTTGCGGTCGTCGCTGAGCGGAAAGCTCAACACCGGCAGCGCCAGGATGGGCAGGCCCAGGAACTGCAATACCGCGCCTTCGGCCACACCCTCGTTGGCCTCGAAATCGAGCTTGACCCGGTCGGTGCGCAGCAGCCAGTCGGGCTCGCCGCCACCGTCACGCGGGCAGCTGGTGTAGACGGCCTGGTGGGCGCGGGCACGTGCGCTGTCGAGAAAGTCGATGCGCGCGGCGCGCCCGCCGGCGCCCAGCGCCTCGAACTCGAACTCGGGCTGCAGGAAGAAGCCCTCGAAGCGCTGCACCTGCAGCTGCAGCTCGGGGCCGCGGTAGCTCACGCCGTCGCGGCCGACGAAGACCTGGCCGCGCGCCGTGGCGGTGTCGCTCAGGCTGTCGTAGCTCAGGCGCTCGGCGCGGATCACGGTGCCGGCGCGGCGGAACTCGACCTGGCCCTCGGCCACCACGTCCAGGTCGGGCCGCACGCGCAGTTCGTCGGCGCGCAGGATCATCGGCCGCTGGCGGGCGTCGTCACCGCCCGGCGACGGCGCCAGCGTGGTGCTGGGCTGCAGCACCAGCGGCTCGGCGGCCCGGGCGCCGCCGCCGGCCTGGCCGAACAGCGCGGCCACCGCCAGCGCCAGCAGGGCGCGGCGGTGATCGGGACAACGGGCGGCGCGGGAGTCGGCTGGCACGGATGAAAGGCTGGGGCCTGGGGCGGGGTGGAGGCGGCCAGCCGGCCGGCGCCACCGTGGCGCAGGCCCGCCCGACCTGCGGTTCGTAGAATCGGCGGATTATCCATGAGCCCCCGTCCCGGGCGGCCCGGCCCGACGGCGCTGCCTGCGCCGGCGCACCACCCCACCGCACGCCCTCAGCCACGTTCCACCACGCCCCGCCATGCCCCCTGCCCTGCCTGCCGCCCTGCCTGCCGACGCGCCCGCGTCCGGTGCCTCCACCGCGGTCGCCTGGCCCGACCCGGCGCGCGAGGCGGCCTTCTGGCGCTGGATCACGCCGCTGGCGTCGGCCCAGGGGCTGGACCTGGCCACGCTGGCGCCCGCCTCGGCCGACGCCAGCTTCCGCCGCTACCTGCGCGTGCGTGGCACCGACGGCAGCAGCCGCATCGTGATGGACGCGCCGCCGCCGCTGGAAGACGTGCGGCCGTTCATCGACGTGGCGCGGCGCATCCAGGCCGCCGGCCTGCATGCCCCCGCGGTGCTCGCCGCCGACGAGGCGCAGGGCTTCGTGCTGCTGGCCGATCTGGGCTCGGCGCTGTACCTGCAGGCGCTGCAGCAGGCCACACCCGCAGAGGCCGACCGGCTGATGCGCGACGCCGTCACCGCGCTGGTGCAGTTCCAGCGCCAGGTCGACGCCACCGGCCTGCCGACCTACGACGACGCCCTGCTGCGCCGCGAGCTGGCGCTGTTTCCCGACTGGTGCGTGGCGCGTGAATATGGCATCACCTGGACCGACCAGCAGCAGGCCACCTGGGCCAGGCTTTGCGACGTGCTGGTGGCCAGCGCACTGGCGCAACCGCGCGTGGCGGTGCACCGCGACTGGATGCCGCGCAACCTGATGATGGCCGAGCCCAACCCGGGCATCCTGGACTTCCAGGACGCGGTGTTCGGCCCGGTGACCTACGACATCGCCTCGCTGCTGCGCGACGCCTTCCACTCGTGGGAAGAAGACCAGGAGATCGACTGGGCCGCGCGCTGGTGGCAGCAGGCGCGTGCGGCCGGCGTGTTGGGCGAACACCCGATGGCCAGCGACTTCGGCGAATGCTGGCGCGCGATCGAGTGGATGGGCCTGCAGCGCCACCTGAAGATCCTGGGCATCTTCAGCCGCCTGAAGCACCGCGACGGCAAACCCGCCTACGCCGCCGACCTGCCGCGCTTCTTCGCCTACGCCACCAAGGTGGCGCTGCGCTACCGCGATCTGAAGCCGCTGATCGGGCTGATCGAGCCGATGACGGGCGCGCTGACGACCACGGCGTTCTCGTTGCGCTGATCCCGGCATTGCCGCGCCGCTGGCGCGGCCGACGGCCCCCGGGCGGCGCAGAATGGCGAGGTTGCGGCAGGGGCCGGCGCGCATGGCGCTGCCCGGCGCCGCGCACCGGAACCGAGCCCATGGCCAGCCGCCCGCCCCCGCCTGACGCCAACGCGCCCGTCGCTGCGCCCGAGGCGGCCTTCTGGAGCCGCGAGCCGGCCGCCCTGCTCGACGCCTTGCGCAGCAGCCGGCAAGGCCTGTCGTCGGGCGAGGCGGCCAAGCGCCTGCTGCGCGACGGGCCCAACGCGATCGACGAGGAACCCGCCGCCAGCCTGGCGCGCTTGCTGCTGCGGCAGTTCAAGAGCCCGCTGGTGCTGATCCTGGTGTTCGGGGGCCTGGTGTCGGCGCTGCTGCGCGACTGGCTCGACGCGGCCATCATCCTGGTGGTGGTGCTGGGCAGCAGCGGGCTGGGCTTCCTGCAGGAGACCCGCGCGTCGAACGCGGTGGCCCAGCTGCGCGGGCGGCTGGCCCTGACCGCGCGGGTGTGGCGCGACGAGGCGCTGTGCCTGCGGCCCACGCGCGACCTGGTGGCCGGCGACCTCATCGAGCTGGCCGCCGGCCACCTGGTGCCGGCCGACGGCCTGGTGCTGGAGGCGCGGGATTTCCTGGTCAGCGAGGCCAGCCTCACCGGTGAATCGTTCCCGGTGGAAAAGCAGCCCGGCCAACTGCCCGTCGACACCCCGCTGGCGCGCCGCATCAACGCGGTCTACCTGGGCACCTCGGTGCGCAGCGGCACGGCCACCGTGCTGGTGGTGCACACCGGCGAGCACACGGCCTTCGGCGCCGTGGCGCAGCGCCTGCGCAGCGCCCCGCCCGAGACCGAGTTCGCGCGGGGCGTGCAGCAGTTCGGCGTGCTGCTGCTGCGCGTGATGGTGGTGATGGTGCTGTTCACGCTGATCGTCAACCAGTGGCTGGGGCGGCCGTGGATCGAGTCGATGCTGTTCGCCGTCGCGCTGGCGGTGGGCCTGTCGCCCGAGCTGCTGCCGGCCATCGTCAGCGTCACGCTGTCGGCGGGTGCGCGGCGCATGGCGCAGCGCGGCGTGATCGTGCGCCACCTCGAGGCGATCGAGAACCTGGGCAGCATGGACGTGCTGTGCACCGACAAGACCGGCACGCTCACCGAGGGCACGATGGTGCTCGACGCCGCCACCGATCCGGAGGGCAATGCGTCGGCCGAGGCCCTGCGCCTGGCCTACCTGAACGCCGCGTTCGAGACCGGCATCGACAACCCGCTGGATGCCGCGCTGGTGTCTGCCGGCGAATCGGCCGGGCTGGCCACCCAGGGCCAGCGCAAGGTCGACGAGATCCCGTACGACTTCATGCGCAAGCGGCTGAGCATCGTCGTGGCCCCCGAGGCTGGCGGGCCGCACTGGCTCATCACCAAAGGCGCGTTCGACAACGTGCTGGCGGTGTGCACCACGCTGGCGCAGGGCGCGGCCGAGGTGCCGCTGGACGACGCGGCGCGGGCGCGCCTGACGCAGGCGTTCCGCGATCAGGGTCGCCAGGGGTTGCGCGTGCTGGCACTGGCCACGCGCCGCCTCGAGCCGCGTGCCACCTGCACGCGCGACGACGAGGCCGGCATGTGTTTCGTCGGCTTCCTGCGCTTCCTCGATCCGCCCAAGGCCACCGCGCGGGCCACCCTGCAGCGACTGGCCGCGCTGAGCATCACCATCAAGGTGGTCACCGGCGACAACCGCTTCGTGGCGGCGCATGTCGCCGAGCGCGTTGGCCTGGACGCGCGGGCGCTGCTCACCGGCGATGAGATCGACGGCATGAAGGACGAGGCGTTGTGGCACCGCGTACAGCGGACCACGCTGTTCGTCGAGGTCGACCCGCAGCACAAGGAGCGCATCGTGCGGGCGCTGCAGCATGTGGGCCGCGGCGTGGGCTACCTCGGCGACGGCATCAACGACGCGCCCGCGCTGCACGCCGCCGACGTCGGCATCTCGGTCGACGGTGCGGTGGACGTGGCGCGCGACAGCGCCGACGTGGTGCTGCTCAAACCCGACCTCGACGTGCTGTGCCAGGGCGTGGAGGAGGGCCGCCGCACCTTCGCCAACACGCTCAAGTACATCGGCATCACCACCAGCGCCAACTTCGGCAACATGGTCAGCATGGCGCTGGCCGCCCCGCTGCTGCCGTTCCTGCCGCTGGCGGCCAAGCAGATCCTGCTGAACAACTTCCTGTCGGACCTGCCGTCGGCCGCGATCTCGTCGGACCGCGTCGATGCCGAGCGCCTGGCCACCGCGCAGCACTGGGATCTGCGTGACCTGCGCCGCTACATGCTGGTGTTCGGCCTGACCAGCACCGTCTTCGACCTGCTCACCTTCGGGTTGCTGCTGAAGGTGTTCCATGCCACCGAAGCGCAGTTCCAGACCGCCTGGTTCACCGTGTCGCTGCTCACCGAGCTGGTGGTCGTGCTGGTGCTGCGCACGCACCTGCCGGCCTGGCGCAGCCGGCCCGGCACGACGCTGTGGGTGACAACCCTGCTGGTGGCGGGCATCGCGCTGGCGCTGCCCTCCGTGGCGCCGGTGGCTGCCATCTTCGGACTGGTGGCCCTGCCGCCGGGGCTGGTGGCCAGCATGCTGCTGGTGGTCGTGGCCTATGCCGCCGCGACCGAATTCACCAAGCGGCGCTACTACCGCCTGCCCCACCGGCGCGCGGCGCCACGGCGTGGGCGGCGGCGCGCCGCCCGCTGAGCGCCTGGCAGGCGGCGCGACTGCCTAGCGCCGCGCC
>JAURXG010000167.1 GCA_030654555.1 Aquabacterium sp. | reverse complement strand
CGACGTGCGCACCCGCGTGGCCCGCGCGCTGGCCGCGGCCGAGCCGGTGGAGCAGCGCGGCGCCTGGGAGGCCCGCTTCCTCGACGCCCAGCGCCGCGGCTTCGTGCCGGCCGGGCGCATCAACTCGGCGGCGGGCACCTCGCTGGCGGCCACGCTGATCAACTGCTTCGTGCAGCCGGTGGGCGATTCGATCTCGCAGCCCGAAGAGGGCTTTGCCGGCATCTACACCGCGCTGACCGAGGCCGCCGAGACCATGCGCCGCGGCGGCGGCGTGGGCTACGATTTTTCGCGCATCCGCCCGGCCGGCGCCTGGGTGGCGCCCACGCAGAGCAGCGCCTCGGGCCCGGTCAGCTACATGCGCGTGTTCGACCGCAGCTGCGAGACGGTCGAATCCGCCGGCAGCCGGCGCGGCGCGCAGATGGCCGTGCTGCGCTGCGACCACCCCGACGTCGAGGCCTTCATCCGCGCCAAGGACGCGGGCGATCTGCGCAACTTCAACATCTCGGTGGGCGTGACCGACGATTTCATGCAGGCCGTGTCGGCCGACGACGAGTTCGCGCTGGTGCACAAGGCCGAGCCCGGCCCGGCGATCAAGGCCAGCGGCGCGCACCGCCGCGCCGACGGGCTGTGGGTCTACCGCACGCTGCGTGCCCGCACGCTGTGGGACCTGATCATGCGCAGCACCTACGACCATGCCGAGCCGGGCGTGCTGTTCCTCGACCGCATCAACAACGACAACAACCTCGGCTACTGCGAGACGATCGCCGCCACCAACCCCTGCGCCGAACAGCCGCTGCCGCCCTACGGCTGCTGCTGCCTGGGCAGCGTCGACCTGACGCACTTCGTGCAGCGGCCGTTCGAGCCCGATGCGGCCTTCGACGAAGCCGGTTTCACCGAGGTGTGCGCGGTGGCCACGCGCATGCTCGACAACGTGCTCGACGTCACCGTCTGGCCGCTGCCGCAGCAGCAGGCCGAGGCCCGCGCCAAGCGGCGCGTGGGGCTGGGCTTCACCGGGCTGGGCGATGCGCTGGTGATGCTGGGCCTGCGCTACGACACCGAGCCGGCGCGCGCGATGGCCTCGCGCATCTCGGCGGTGATGCGTGATGCCGCCTACTCGGCCAGCGCCGACCTGGCGGCCGAGCGCGGTGCGTTCCCGCTGTTCAACGCCGACCTGTACCTGTCGCGCGGCTCGTTCGCGTCGCGCCTGCCGCAGCCGCTGAAGGACAAGATCCGCACCCAGGGGCTGCGCAACTCGCACCTGCTGTCGATCGCGCCCACCGGCACCATCAGCCTGGCCTTTGCCGACAACGCCAGCAACGGCATCGAGCCGGCCTTCAGCTGGAGCTACACGCGCAAGAAGCGCGAGGCCGACAACAGCTTCAAGCACTATGCCGTCGAAGACCATGCCTGGCGCCTGTACCGCCACCTCAAGGGCGAGGACGCGCCGCTGACCG
>JAURXG010000161.1 GCA_030654555.1 Aquabacterium sp. | reverse complement strand
CACCGTCACCGTGCAGCCGGGCGTGACGCGCAACCAGCTGAACAACGAGATCCGCCACACCGGGCTGTTCTTCCCGATCGACCCGGGCGCCGATGCGTCGATCGGCGGCATGGCCGCCACCCGCGCCAGCGGCACGAACGCGGTGCGCTACGGCACCATGCGCGAGAACGTGCTGGCGCTGCAGGTGGTGACGGCCAGTGGCGACATCATCCGCACCGGCACCCGCGCCAAGAAGAGCAGCGCCGGCTACGACCTGACGCGGCTGATGGTGGGCAGCGAGGGCACGCTGGGCATCATCACCGAGGTGACGGTCAAGCTCTACCCGCAGCCCGAATCGGTGTCGGCGGCGATCTGCCACTTTCCCAGCATCGATGCGGCGGTCAAGACCACCATCGCGGTGATCCAGCTCGGCGTGCCGATCGCCCGCTGCGAGCTGCTGGACGCCAACGCGGTGCGCGCGGTCAACAAGCACGACAAGCTGACGCTGCGCGAGGAGCCGATGCTGCTGATGGAGTTCCACGGCAGCGCGGCCGGTGTGGCCGAGCAGGCCAAGGTGGTGCAGGACGTGGCGCGCGAGCATGGCGGCGAAGACTTCGCCTGGGCCACCACGCCGGAAGAACGCACCCGGTTGTGGACGGCGCGCCACCGCGCCTACTTCGCCGGCATGTCGTCGAACCCCGGCTGCCGCACCGTGACCACCGACACCTGCGTGCCGATCTCGCGGCTGGCCGAGTGCATCGCCAAGGCGGTGACCGAGGCCGACGAAGCCGGCCTGCCGTACTACATCGTCGGCCATGTCGGCGACGGCAACTTCCACATCGCCTACCTGATCGACCCGACCCAACCCGAGCAACGCGACACCGCCGAGCGGCTGAACGACCAGCTGGTGCACCACGCGCTGGCGCTGGAAGGCACCTGCACCGGCGAGCATGGCATCGGCCTGCACAAGCAAGGCTTCCTGGTCGACGAGGCCGGTGCTGCCACGGTCGACATGATGCGATTGCTCAAACGCGCGCTCGACCCGAAGAACATCCTGAACCCGGGCAAGATCTTCGAGCTGTAGCGGCGCAGCGGGCCGGTGTCGGCTCGTTGCTGCCGCTTGTGATGCCTGCAGACCGGTCGTTCAGCATTCCGATGTCAGCGCGAAGCCGAGGCCACCGGGTGACCGGCTGACTCCGTGTCCCCCGCCGACACACTTGCTGGCG
>JAURXG010000160.1 GCA_030654555.1 Aquabacterium sp. | reverse complement strand
TGCGTGTCGAAGGCGACGGCGTGCACGAGATCGCCGTCGGCCCGGTGCACGCCGGCATCATCGAGCCCGGCCACTTCCGCTTCTCGGTGGTCGGCGAGAAGGTGCTGCGCCTGGAGCAGCAACTCGGCTACGTGCACAAGGGCATCGAGCGGCGCTTCACCGAGCTGGCGCCACTGCAGGCCCACCGCCTGGCCGGGCGGGTGTCGGGCGACACCACCGTGGCCTACGCCTGGGCCTACTGCATGGCGCTGGAGTCCGCCTGGCAAGGCGAGGTGCCGCTGCGCGCCGAGTGGCTGCGCGCGCTGATGCTGGAGCGTGAACGGGTGGCCAACCACCTGGGTGACCTGGGCGCGCTGGGCAACGATGCGGCGCTGGCCTTCGGGCTGGCGCAGTTCTCGCGGTTGCGCGAAGACTGGCAGCGCCTGTCGCACGCCACCCTGGGCCATCGCCTCATGATGGATGCGGTGGTGCCCGGCGGCGTGGCCACCGACCTGGACCCGCCCGGCCGCGACGCGATGCGCCGCCAGTGCGACGGCGTGGAGGCCGAGGTGCGCCGGCTGCGCCGGATCTACGACGAACATGCCGGGCTGCAGGACCGCTTCATGACCACGGGACGCGTCACGCCGGAGTTGGCTGCGCGGCTGGGCCTGACCGGCCTGGCCGGCCGCGCCAGCGGCCAGGCCTTCGACCTGCGCTGCGACCAGCCCTGGGTGCCCTACCGCGATCTGCAGGTGGCCAAGGCCACCCTCGACGGTGGCGACGTGGCCGCGCGCGTGGCCGTGCGCTTCGACGAGCTGCTGGTGTCGCTGCGGCTGATCCGTGACCTGTGCGCCAGCCTGCCCGATGGCGACATCTGCCGCGCGCTCACACCTCCGGGCAGCGCGGCGCAAGGCACCGGCTGGGTGGAGGGCTGGCGCGGCGAGATCCTGGTGGCGCTGGACCTCGGCGCCGACGGCCGCATCGAGCGCTGCCACTGCCACGACCCGTCGTGGCAGAACTGGCCGGTGCTCGAGCACGCGATCATCGGCAACATCGTTCCGGACTTTCCGCTGATCAACAAGTCCTTCAACCTCAGCTATTCGGGACACGACCTCTGATGTGGCACCTTCTGCTTCAGATCGCCCGCACCGGCATCGTCACCGAGCCGGCGCCCGACCCTGCGCCGGCCGAGGCCGACAGCGCCGCCGCCCAGCGCATCCACGCAGACCTGCTGCACATCCTGGGCCAGGCGCTGAGCATCCGGCAGGTCGACGCGGGCTCGTGCAACGGCTGCGAGCTGGAGATCCACGCGCTGAACAACCCCTACTACAACCTCGAGGGCCTGGGCATCCGCTTCGTCGCCAGTCCGCGCCATGCCGACCTGCTGCTGGTCACCGGCCCGGTGTCGCGCCACATGGCCGAAGCGTTGCGCCGCACCTACGACGCCACGCCCGAGCCCAGGCTGGTGGTGGCGGTGGGCGACTGCGGCTGCACCGGCGGCATCTTCGGCGAGAGTTACGCCAGCTGCGGCAAGGTGGCCAACGTGATCCCGGTCGATGCCACGGTGCCCGGCTGCCCACCGGCGCCGATCGATCTTCTGCGCGGCATCCTCGGTGTGGTTCGGCAGCGGCAGGCCAAGGCGTCGAGCCGCTAACGTTGATGATGAGCGCCTCAACGGTTGCGCGCCGGGCCCGAACGGGCTACTGACGTTACCGGTCAGCGGCCGCTCAGCCGCCGGCCAGCTTCACCGTCCAGCCATCGGCCTTCAGGCTCTCCACCACACGGCTGCGGTGATCGCCTTGCAGCTCGAGCACGCCGTCCTTGACCGCACCGCCGGCCCCGCAGGCCGTGCGCAGCCGCTTGCCCAGCGCCGCCAGCGCCACGCTGTCGAGGTCCAGGCCGCGGACCACGGTCACGGCCTTGCCGCCGCGGCCCTTGGTCTCGCAACTGACGCGCACCGTCCCGTCACCGCAGGCGCGGGTCTTGACCGGCGCCCGGCAGCTGCACGCGGCCAGCGCCTGCCGGCAGGCCGGGCACATGCGCCCGCCTTCGGTGGAGTACACGAGACCACCGGTGTGTGGTTTGTGCATGCGCGGTGTCCATCGAGGGCGCGCGGCGCGCTGGCCGGCCGCCAGACGGCAGCGGGCCGTACGCGCCGGGTCCTCGTTACTCGGGCGTCATCCCGGCGTCGCGGAACGCACGTCCCCAGGCCTGCAGCTGGTCCTGCAGGAAGGTCCCCATTTCGTCGGGCGTCGACCCGGCTAGCTCGAAACCCAGCGCGGTGATGCGCTCGCGCACCTCGGGACGCTGCATCGCGGCGTTCAACTCGCGGCTCATGCGCTGCACGATCTCCGGCGGCATCTTGGCCGGGCCGAACAGGGCGGCCCAGGTGCCGGCGGTGAACGGCGGCAGGCCCGCTTCGGCACCGGTGGGCACGTTGGGCAGCAGCGACGAGCGCGTGGGCAACAGCACCGCCAGCGCGCGCAGCTTGCCGTCCTTGATGTGGGGCAGCGTGCTGGCCGGCGTGGCGAAGGTGAACTGCACGTGGTTGCCCAGGATGTCGGTCACCGTGGGCGCCTCGCCCTTGTAGGGCACCAGCGTGGTGTCGGCCTTCACCAGCTTCAGCTGCGTGTGCATCAGCTGCGTCACGCCGCTGTAGCTGCCGTAGCCGAGCTTGCCCGGGTTGGCACGCGCGTAGGCCAGCAGTTCGGCCACGTCCTTGATCGGCAGCGCCGGCGTGCTGACCATCACGTAGACGTAGCGCCCCACCAGCGAAACCGGTGTGAAGCTCTTGACCGGGTCGTAGGGCGGGTTCTTCTTGAGCAGCGGCACCTGCATCATCGGCGTGTTGCTGGCGAGGAAGAAGGTGTGGCCGTCGGGTTCGGCGCGGGCGACGTGATCGCCGGCGATGGCGCCGTCGGCGCCCGGCCGGTTCTCGACCACCACCGGCTGGCCCAGTGCCGCCGACAGCGGCTGGGCCAGGATGCGGGCGACCGAGTCGGTCGAGCCGCCGGGCGGGAACTGAAGCACGATGCGGATCGGCTTGCTCGGCCAGGTCTGGGCCAGGGCCGGCAGGCCGGCGCCGGCCAGCAGCAGGCACAGCGTCATCAGGAAACGATTCATCGAGGGGATCCCTTTCGAGCCTGTCGGGTGCAGGCCGGGTGATTCGAGGCTTCATTCTCCGCCCTGGGCCGCAACTGCCGCCCTGGCGTCGACCCTGAGACCCGGGCGCGGGGCCGGCCCAGGCCAGCGGCAAGGCCGTGGGCAAAGCCTGGCGCGCCAAGTTGGCCTGGGGTGCACGGCTGCCGGGCAATGGACTTGACAGCCAGCAACGGTGCGGCCTGCGGGGGCGTCGGCCGGGCTTGTCCACAGGCTTGTCCACAAAATCGGTGGACAAGTGCGGCGCAGGGCGCCCTGCCCGACACTGCGCGCTGCCCTGATCACGGATACCGTCGCCATGCAAGCCCTGTTGAACGCCATCGCCACGATGGACCTGTCCCACGATGCCCGGCGCGTCTTCCACGGACGGGGTGGGCGGTACCCGGGTTGCGAGCACTGGGCGCTGGACGCCTATCCGCCGGTGTGGGTGCTGACCAGCTTCCAGCCGGTGGCCGTCGAGGCCTTGGCCAGCGTGCACGCGGCGCTGACCCAGCGCCTGCAGCAGCTGGCGCCCGATCAGCCGCTCAACTGGGTGTTCCAGTGCCGCCACGAGGGCCGCACCGAAACCCGGCTGATGGCCGGCAGCGTGCCCGAACCGCATGTGGTGACCGAGCACGGGACGCGCTATCGGCTGCATGTGCTCAAGGGCCAGAACCACGGCCTGTTCCTCGACATGGCCGAAGGCCGGCAGTGGGTGCGTGCGCACGCGGCGGCGCACCCGGGGCTCAAGGTGCTGAACCTGTTCGCCTACACCTGCGCCTTTTCCGTGGTGGCGCTGCAGGCAGGCGCCCGGCAGGTGGTCAACCTGGACATGAGCCAAGGCGCGCTTGCCATCGGGCAGCAGAACCACCAGCTCAACGTCCTCCTGGCCGGTGCCAGCTTCCTCGCCCACGACGTCTTCAGTTCGTGGGGCAAGGTCACGCGCGCCGGCCCTTACGGCCTGGTGATCCTCGATCCGCCGAGCTACCAGAAGGGCAGCTTCGTCGCCAGCAAGGACTACGCACGCCTGATGCGCCGGCTGCCGGCGTTGCTGGCGCCTGGCGGGCGGGCGCTGCTGTGCCTGAACGCCCCCGAACTCGGGGTGGCGTTCCTGCAGGACCAGATGCAGGCGCTGGCCCCCGGGCTCACCTTCGAACAGCGCTTGGCCAACCCGGCGGCGTTCGAGGATGTCGCGCCGCAGCGCGCGCTCAAGGTGCTGGTCTACCGCGCGCCCGGCTGATGGGCGGCACCGCGCCCGTGGTCGATGACGGCATTCCGGCCTCGCTACCGCCGTCAGATTAGTGCCATCAGACAATCGCCATCAGATAAATGCCATTATCTGATGTGCAAAAATAGCCGTCGGATTCGGCAGGCTTGCATGGCGATCCCCAATATTCGAATGGCCACAAGGACTTACACCGCGCCAGCGCCCCCTGCGACCGCCAAGATCGGTGCGCATCACCTGGCCTATCTGCGCGCGTTGGCCGAAGGTGTCACACAGCGCCAGGCCGCCGTGCGCTACCTGGGCCATGAACCGCGCGACGGCGCGGTGGCGCTGCGCCGGTCGCACAACGCCACGGTGGACCGGGTGCGCGCCCTCGCCCGCCGGCAAGGCGATGTCCGCTGGCGCCTGATCGGCCTGACGATCCGCACCCCGGTTGCGGACGCGCCCATGCCGTCCATCGACGATTGGGCGCGCGAGCGGGCGCTGGACGATTTCAGCCACGCCGAGCTGCTGGCGCTCTACGACGAGGCCTTTCCACCAGACCGGCAGGCGCGGCGCAATGGCCGCCTGCGCCTGCAGCAACTGCAGCTGCTGCAGTCCCTCAGCCAGGTGGCCGCCGAGACCGCCCTGCCCCACCACCGGCTCGACGCCTGGTTCCCTGCACACCTGTGCCAACCGCTGATGGCCAGCGGCCTGCTGCTGCTGTCGGATCTGCAGGCCCGCGTGCGCAGCGGCGGGCGCTGGTGGCGCACGATCCCCTCGATCGGCGTGGGCAAGGCCGCGCGTCTGGCCCACCAGCTGGCGCTGCTGATCCCGGGGTCGACCACGCCGTCTCGCAACCACCCGCTGGCGCAGCGTGGCCAGTCGCTGGCGGCGGCGCTGGGCACGGCCATCGACGAGCCGACCGCCCTGCCCGCCATTCTCGCGACGGCGTCGGGCGGGCGGCGCAGTGCGGTGGGCGCCTTCGAGCCACCCACCGATCAACCCGTCGCGCCCGATCTGCAGATCGACGCGCTGGCCGTGCGCGCCTGGATACAGGCGCGCGCCGGCAGCCCGGCCACCGAGAAGGCCTACCGCCGCGAGCTTGCCCGCTTTCTGCTCTTTCTGGACCTGCGTGGCCGCACGCTGCACGCGTGCACCGCCGACGATGGCCGCGCCTACCAGGCCTTGCTGCAGGACGTGCCCGCCGACTGGTCGGCCAGGCGCACGGCGCCGCTGGGTCACGAGGACTGGGCGCCTTTTGCCGGCCCGCTGAGCCCGCGCAGCCAGCGGCAGGCGGTCATGATCGTGCGATCGTGCCTGACCTGGCTGGTGGCGGCACGCTACCTGCCCGGCCACCCGTGGCCGCTGCCCGAGCGCCGGGCCGACCGCCTGGGCGATGCCGATGAGGGCGCCGGCCGGGTGATCGCCGCGCCGGCGTGGCAGGCGATCAGCGCCAGCCTCGAACGCCTGGCCCCCGAGGCGCCGGCGGCCGAACGCATGGTGTTCCTGCTGCGGTTCCTCGAAGCCACCGGCCTGCGCGCGGCCGAGCTGCTGTCGGCTCGGCTGAGCGACCTGCAGTGGCTGGACGGCCGGCTGCTGCTGCGGGTGCCAGGCAAGGGCCGCCAGCAGCGCGTGGTGCCGATCGTCGGGCCAGCGCATCGGGCCCTGGAACGCTACCTGGCGGCCCGCGGGCTGGATCTGGCTGCGATCGCATCACAGCCGCAGGCGCCGCTGCTCGCCAGCGTGACCGCGCCGCAGGCCGCCCTGACCTACCGATCGTTGTATGGCTCGATGAAGACCTGGCTGAACAAGGCCATCGACGGCTCGGGCCTGCCCTGGGCCGACAAGGTGGCCGCGGCGCGCGCCAGCCCGCACTGGCTGCGCCACACCTGTGGCACGCGGGCGCTGCAGCGCGGCGTGCCGCTCGATGTGGTGAGCCAGTGGCTGGGCCACGCCGACCCGCGCAGCACGGCGCGCTACCGCGCGGTGCCGGTGGCGGACCTCACCGATGCGATCGAGAAAGCCCTCGGCTGACCTGGGCCGAGGGATCGTCCGCCGCCCTCGGTGCGGCGATTCGGGCGCAGCGGCGCCGACCGTCGGTGGCCACGCGAGAGGCGTGAGAGGGGGGTGGAACCGTTCCACCCCCAGGCCACCGCGGCGCGCACGCCGGGTTCAGGGTTTGGATGTCGCGCTGTCGCGCAAGAATCCGTCGACCAGCTTGGCCAGCGCAGCCAACCGATGGGCCGGCACCAGGCCCGCCTCGATGAACACCGTGACTTCGCCACGCGAGCCCACCGACACCTCGCCGGCCGGCGCCCCGTCGACCTCCAGCGCCAGGGTCTGCGGGGGGTGGAACCGTTCCACCCCCTGCCCCGCCGCCGCCATCAAGGCGTCGAAAACCGCCTTCGGCTTGCGGTCGGGCGGCAGTTGCGCCAACTCGGCAGCGCGCCGCAGCACCGCGTCGCGGTGGCACTTCAGCGCCGCCGCCAACGGCTTGGCCCAGCGGAACTGCAGCCCCAGCGGCGAGGCAAAAGCCTGCACCAGCGGCTCGGGCAGATCGGCCAGCGCCAGCGCCTTGCCCAGCGCGCTGAGGTCGACGCCGATGGCCTCGGCCAGCTTGCGGTTGGACGGGAACAGCCCTTGCTGCAGCGCGCGCCGGTACATCATGCCCTGCTCCCAGGCCGACAAATCCTTGCGCGCGCGGTTCTCGCGGTCCATCTCGACGAACAGCGCGCGGTCGTCGAGGTTGTCGATCACCGCCAGCACCGGCAGGCCCAGTTCCAGGCAGGCGCGGTGCCTCCGGTGCCCGAACACCACCTCGTAGCGGGCCGGTCCGTCCGCCGCGGTGGCCACGCTCCTGAGCTTGATCGGCTGCACATTGCCACCGGCGCTCTCGATCTCCGCGCGCAGGGCCGCGAACTCGGGGCCTGCGTAGTTCAATTCGTGGCGGTTGGCAAAGCGGCTGGGCTCCACCAGGGTCGGGTCGATCAGGCGCGCGGCCTTGGCGCCGTCCCATTGCTGCAACTCGCCCAGCGCGTCGTCGAGCCGGCCCCGCAGGTGGTCGGATTCGGCGGCCTTGCTGCGCAGCTGATCGTTCTCGCGCATCAGCTCCGAGCGCGCGTCGTTGGCAAAGGCCATCATCGCGCCCGGCGCGGTCTTGGGGCGCATGGCGCCATCGGCCGGCGGCACCGGCGGCAGGGCAGGGAGGCCCGTGCCGGGCAGGCTGCTGAAGTCGAGTCGGGCCGCCTTGGCGGAGAGTTTGCTGCTGGCCATCTCAGTTTCCTAGCTGTTCTACCTGCATCGCCCACACGGCGACGATCTGCTGCTCGATCAGCTCGCACATGCGGTCGTAGGCATCACGGGCGCGGGCGAAGGTCTTGGCGTTCATCGCGCCGCGGGGCAGGTCGTAGACCGTGCCGAACTCGGCCGACGCGGTGGCAGTGACCGAGGTCTTCGGGATCTCGATCGGCAGCACCTTCTCGGTGTAGCCCTCGAGCACCCACTGGCGCACCACCGAACTGGCGGCGTCCGACGACTCCACCCGCGACAGCAGCACGTCGATGAACTCGAAGGTCTTGTCCTGGCCCCGGCTGCGGATCAGCTGGTTGCAGAGGTCGCTGAACAAGTCCCAGAACTGCGCCGACGAGGCGAAATCCAGCGCCGACGGCGGCAGCGGCATGATCACGCCGTCGGCGGCCATCAAGGCGTTGATCGTCACGTAGGACAGGGCAGGGGGGGTGTCGATGACGATCACGTCGTAGTCGGCACGGGCCTGGTCGAGCCCGCGGTCCAGGCAGCGCCAGAACTCGAAGCCGGGATCGCGGGTCTGGCGCGCCGGCAGCGCGAACTCGGCACCGAACAGCAGCGGCGCCGCACAGACCAGGTCGATGCCCGGCCAGTAGCTGGGCCGGATGGCGTAGCTCAGGTCGTCCTGGGTGCCGGCGAACAGCAGCATCGCGGTGTGTTCGGGCTCCACCTCGGCATCGGGCAGCACCCCGAACAAGGTGGTGGCCGAGCCCTGCGGGTCCAGGTCGACCACCAGCACCCGGTGCCCGCGCATCGACAGGCCCTGGGCCAGCGTCACCGCCGACGTCGTCTTGGCCACGCCGCCCTTGAAGTTGGCCACCGTGATGGTGGTGCCGGCCGCCTGCGCCGGGCGCAGGTGCGGCGTCCTGAAGGCCTTGACCCAGGTGCGCGCGTCGGCCATCGACCACTCGCGCCGATTGCCCGACATCGTGCCCTCGGGCAGGTCGCCCCGGGTCAGGCGGTAGGCGATGCGGCTCTTGTCGACGCCGCACAGCCCGGCCAGTTGCGCCGCGCTGACGGTCGGGGCCGTCTTCACCGAGGCCGGCGACAACATCGTCGCCCGGATCTGGCTCATCATCGCGGCGATCCGGGCGGCCTGCAGCTCGATGTCGGCCAGCGACTGGCGCCGTATCGGTGCGGTGACCGCACGCGCCGGCTCGGTGCCGGTGGGCTTCTTCGTGTCCATGGAGCAGAGTCCTCATCATTCAGGTGACATGCGATTATGCGATGGTCAGCCTGAAAATCGATGAAGCCAGCTGCTTTCGCCCAAACCGCAACGAGAAAGGGCCTCAAGCGCCCGTTTGACCGGGCTGGGACGTCACAGCGTGATCCAAACGCTCGGGATCTTTCTAAGGAAGTTCAATCCCTTAAAGAGATTTAGCCGCTGTGGACAACTCAAAATACCGTTTTATATCAAAGACATAGCGGCTCTATGTCGAGTGAATTGTCCGGCCATTACCCGCGACCGTCCGGCTTTTAACCGCCAGCGTCCGTGGATTAACCGCCGAACGTCCGGGCGCTACCCGGCGCGTCCGGGGCTGGTGGCGGCACCGCCATCGCCGCCTGTGGACAAGTGGCGGCGGCCCGCCGGGGGCTCTGCAGGCACCGATCGGGCCGCCGTTCCGGCTCGATGATGGGCCATCCGCTTCAACTGTCCAGGCTTTAACCGCTGCGACACGGCGCCCACAACCGCAAGTGTCCTGCTTTTACCCGAGCTTGCCGGCGATGTATCGAGGATTTTTCGTCCGATCGATGTTGGACATATGATGCGCCATGGACAGCTCATCCTTGCCAATGCGCCCCGAACCCGGCCCGTCGAGCAGCGGCGACGGCACCGAGCTGCGCAAGCCGCACGAGATGATTGTGCTGGTACCGCGGGCCAAGCGGGTGACGCTCACCGGGCGGCGCATCTACAACGCGCTGCTGCAGGTGGCGCAGTCGCGCCTGCAGGCGATGGGCAGCATGCCGCCGGCGGATTTCATGTTCGAGGCGCCGCTGCCGGCCATCCTGCGCACCACCGGCTCCAGCGGCGAGGACCGCACCGCGGCCAAGCGCTACCTGCGCGAGATGCGCGGGCTGGAGGTCGACTGGGAATCCACCGCACCCGGTGAAGGCGTGAAGTGGCGCGGCTTCTCGATGCTGTCGGAAGTGGCCATCGAGATCCGCAACGGCGAGAACTGGGTGTCCTGGTCCTACCCGCCCACGCTGATGGCCGCGCTCAAGGAGCCCGCGCGCTGGGCGCGCATCGACCTCGACATCCTGGCCAAGCTGGGCACCTACGCCGCGCTGGCCCTGTACGAGATCTGCGCGCGCTACCGCGACAACCCCTCGGGCCTGACCAGCCGCAAGCCGGTGCAGTGGTGGGCCGATGCGCTGAGCCCGGCGCCGGCCGGGTCCGAGCGGCGCGAGTGGCGCAAGTTCAAGAACGAGCGCATCAAGGACGCCATCGACGAGATCAACCGCGAGACCGATCTGGAGGTCGAGCTGATCGAGCACCGGCAGGGCAGGGCGGTGGTGGAGGCGCAGTTCGCGGTGCGCCGGCGACGCCCGACCGCCCGGCTCAAGGCGGTCGACGGTGCGCCGGTCGATGCCCACCTGGTGCTGCGCGCCGAATCGCTGGGCGTGCGCGAGTCGAAGCTCGATGCGCTGATCAGCGAGTTCGGCGAGGCGGCCGTGCGCGACAAGCTCGACGTGCTGGAGCGTCGGGCCAACGACAGCCGGCTGCGGGGCGTCGACAACGGCCACTCCTACCTGCGCTCGCTGCTGCGCAACGACACCGGGGCCGCCGACGCCGCGCCCACCGATCCGCCGCCCAGCACGGCCGGCGCGGCGCCCGCGGC
>JAURXG010000152.1 GCA_030654555.1 Aquabacterium sp. | reverse complement strand
TCGCTCGAGGCGCAGATGGAAGCGCGCACGCTGATGCTCGCCTCCAACAACGTGCTCTCGCCCGCCAACGGCGAGCCGATCATCGTCCCGTCGCAGGACATCGTGCTGGGCCTGTACTACGGCACCCGCATGCGCGTGAACGCGAAGGGCGAAGGCATGGCCTTTGCCAACCTTGCCGAGGTCTCGCGCGCCTACGAGTCGCGCCAGGCTGAACTGCACGCCCGCGTCTGGGTCAGGATCAACGAGTTCGACGTTTCGGCCGACGGCGAGAAGACCGCCAAGACGACGCGCTACGAGACCACCGTCGGCCGGGCCCTGCTGTCGGAGATCCTGCCGCCGGGCCTGCCGTTCCCGCTGATCAACAAGGCGCTGAAGAAGAAGGAAATCTCCAAGCTCATCAACGCCTCGTTCCGGCGCTGCGGCCTGCGCGAAACGGTGATCTTCGCCGACAAGCTCATGCAGGCCGGATTCACCATGGCCACGCGCGGCGGCATCTCGTTCGGCGTGCAGGACATGCTGATCCCGACCGGCAAGAAGAAGCTGCTCGAGGACGCCGAGACCGAAGTCAAGGAAATCGAGAGCCAGTACACCTCGGGCCTGGTCACGACCGGCGAGCGCTACAACAAGGTGGTCGACATCTGGGGCAAGACCGGCGACGAAGTCGGCAAGGTCATGATGGCCCAGCTGTCCAAGCAGAAGACCATCGACCGCCACGGCAACGAGGTGGACCAGGAGTCGTTCAACTCCATCTACATGATGGCCGACTCGGGCGCGCGCGGTTCCGCCGCGCAGATCCGCCAGCTGGCCGGCATGCGCGGCCTGATGGCCAAGCCCGACGGCTCGATCATCGAGACGCCGATCACCGCCAACTTCCGCGAGGGGTTGAACGTGTTGCAGTACTTCATCTCCACCCACGGTGCCCGAAAGGGCCTGGCGGACACGGCGCTGAAGACCGCGAACTCGGGCTACCTGACGCGTCGCCTGGTGGACGTGACGCAGGATCTGGTGGTCACCGAGGTCGATTGCGGCACCGAGAACGGCTTCAACACCCGCGCGCTGGTCGAAGGCGGCGAGGTGATCGAGTCGCTGCGCGACCGCATCCTGGGCCGCGTGGCCGCGGTGGAAGTGCTGCACCCCGAGACCCAGCAACTGCTGATGCCCGCGGGCACCATGCTCGACGAAGACTCGCTCGACATTCTCGAGGCCGCTGGCGTCGACGAAGTCAAGGTGCGCACGCCGCTGACCTGCGCCACGCGCTTCGGCATCTGCGCCAAGTGCTACGGGCGTGACCTGGGCCGTGGTGGCCTGGTCAACACCGGTGAGGCGGTGGGCGTGATTGCCGCACAGTCGATCGGCGAGCCGGGCACGCAGCTGACGATGCGCACCTTCCACATCGGTGGTGCGGCCTCGCGTGCGGCGGTGGCCAACAGCGTGGACGCCAAGAGCGACGGCATCATCGGCTTCAACGCCACGATGCGCTACGTCACCAACGGCAAGGGTGAGCTGGTGGTCATCTCGCGTTCGGGCGAGATCATCATCTCCGACCAGCACGGCCGCGAGCGCGAGCGTCACAAGGTGCCTTACGGTGCCACGCTCAACATCAAGGCCGACCAGCAGATCAAGGCCGGCCTGGTGCTGGCCAACTGGGACCCGCTGACCCGCCCCATCATCACCGAGTTCGCCGGCAAGGCGCGCTTCGAGAACGTGGAAGAGGGCGTCACCGTGGCCAAGCAGGTCGACGAGGTGACGGGTCTGTCCACGCTGGTGGTGATCGACCCGAAGCGCCGCGGTGCCATCAAGGTGGTGCGGCCGCAGGTCAAACTGCTCGACGCCGCGGGCCAGGAGGTGAAGATCCCCGGCACCGACCACTCGGTGACCATCGGCTTCCCCGTCGGCTCGCTGATCCAGGTGCGCGACGGCCAGGATCTCGCCCCCGGCGAGGTGCTGGCGCGCATCCCGGTCGAAGGCCAGAAGACACGCGACATCACCGGCGGCTTGCCGCGGGTGGCCGAGCTGTTCGAGGCCCGTTCGCCCAAGGACGTCGGCATCCTGGCCGAGAAGACCGGCACGGTGTCGTTCGGCAAGGAGACCAAGGGCAAGGTTCGCCTGCAGATCACCGATCCTGAAGGCAAGGTCTGGGAAGACCTCGTGCCCAAAGAGAAGAACATT
>JAURXG010000148.1 GCA_030654555.1 Aquabacterium sp. | reverse complement strand
ATGAGCCGTTCAGCGGGCTGCGGGTGGCGCCGATCCCTGCGTTCAACCGCTTCAATCCGGACCACAACGTGCCCTGATCGCCGGATCGGCGGCCCCCGGGGTCCGTCGATCCCGGCGTCGCACACCCTCTGCTTGCGCCTTGAAAGGGCCGTGGATTCCACGGCCCTTTGTCTTGGCGCGCGCGGCGCCGCGGCGGGCCCCGTGCGCATCCGCCCTGCAGGGGACGCCACGCGTCCGGCCGGATCGCCCATCGTCTGCCGATCGTCGGCCCTGCCCCGCCTGGGCGGCGCCGCTGCCGCGACGCGTTGGGACCTTGGGCTCGGTGCAATGCGTCACCGACGGAGCCCCGGTCGACCCGGTGCCCGGCCCCAAGCCCAACCCTCCCGCTGGAGACCGACGATGCACTGGCTGCTGCTGCCCGCCACCCGGCCCGACCTGATGCTGGCCGCGCTGGCCTCGCTGCTGCTGAACCTGGCGCTGCTGGTGCCGGCGCTGTACATGCTGCAGGTGTTCGACCGCGTGTTCAGCAGCCGCAGCATCGAGACCCTGGTGGTGCTGGGCGTCGCGGCGATGGGCGCGCTGGGGCTGGCCTTCGCGATGGACCGGGTGCGGGCCCGGCTGCTGGCCCGGGCCGGGCTGGCGGTGGACGAGGCCCTGGCCGGCGCGGCGCTGAACGCCACGCTCGACGCCGCGGCCCGCAGCACGGCAGACGGGCCGGCCGCCGGCGCGCTGGGCGACATCGGCCGCCTGCGCCAGTTCCTGGCGGGCCCGGCAGTCCAGGCGCTGTTCGACGCACCCTGGCTGCCGGTGCACCTGCTGGTCATCTACGCGCTGCACCCGGCACTGGGCTGGGCGGCGGCTGCGAGTGCCGTGTGCCTGCTGGCCATGGGCCTGTTGTCCGAGAGCCGGCTGCGCGCGCCGCTGGCCCGGCAGATGGCGTGCACCGCGGCTGCCGCGGCGCGGGTGGACCAGTTGCTGCGCCTGGCGCCGCAGAACGCCGCGATGGGCCACACCCCGCAGGCGGTGGACGGCTGGCAGCAGCTGCAGCAGGACGCCCGCCTGGCCCAGCAGCAGGTGGCCGACGTCACCGCCACGCTGTCCGCGGGCAGCCGCATGCTGCGCCAGGCGGTGCAGGTGGGCATGCTGGGCCTGGGCGCCTGGCTGGTGGTGGCCAGCCAGGCCTCGCCCGGCATCATGGTGGCCACCACGGTGCTGCTGGGCCGTGCGCTGGCGCCGGTCGAGCAGCTGCTGGCCGGCTGGCGCTCGCTGATCGAGGTGCGCGCGGCCTGGCGGCGCCTGCAGCAGCAGGCGCTGCCGGCGGCCCCGGCCGCCGCGCCCAGCCTGCCCGCCATGCGCGGTGCCGTGCAGCTCGAGCGGGTCAGCCTGCTCGCCGGGCCGTCGCTGCCCCCGGTGTTGAAGTCAGTCTCGCTGGTCCTGCCCGCCGGCCAGTGCCTGGGCCTGATCGGGCCCAGCGGCGCCGGCAAGACGGCCCTGACCAAGCTGGTGCTGGGCCTGCGCCGCGCCCACGGCGGCGTGGTGCGGCTGGACGGGCTGGATGTGCAGCAGTGGCCCGCCGCCCAACGCGCCGGACGCGTGGGCTGGCTGCCGCAGGACGCGACCCTGGTTGGCGCCACCGTCGCCCAGGCCCTGCACGGCGGCCTGCCGGTCGAGGGCGACGCGGCGATGGCCCGCGTGGTCGCCGCCGCGCGGCTGGCTGGCCTGCACGACGCGCTGATGCGCCTGCCCCAGGGCTATCAGACCCCGCTGCACCTCGGCGACGGGCTGCCGGCCGGTCTGCGTCAGCAGGTGGCGCTGGCGCGCGCGGTGCTGGGCGACCCGCGGCTGGTGGTGCTGGACGAGCCGGCCACGCATCTGGACGGACCCGGCGTGATGGCCCTGGATGCCCTGCTGGCGGCACTGAAGGACCGCGGCTGCACGGTGCTGCTGGTGTCGCAGCGCCCGGCCCTGATGCGCCATGCCGATGCGCTGGCCGTGCTGCAGGGCGGCGCGCTGGTGGTGCACGGGCCGCGCGACCAGGTGCTGCGCCAGCTCAGCGCGCCCAACGTGCATCCGTTGCGGCCCGCGGCCGACCAGGCCGGGCCAGCGCCGGCCGCGCAGGCCAGCTGACCGGCGGCCCACCCCCAACCCCTTGCCAGACCCCCGAGGAACGACGATGAACCCGCTCCCCTTCGCCCCGCAGACCCCCGCCTTCGAGGCCGCGTTGCCCGGCCGCGCGCTGCCGCCGGACCCGCTGCCTGCGTCCGGATCGCTGGCCGACCTGCTGCAGCGCGCGACGCGTCGCCCCGAAGCCTGGCCGGCGCTGCAGCGCCAGCTCTGGTGGCCGGTGCTGGTGGCGGCCGCGCTGGGCGCGGCGTGGGCCGCCTGGGCGCCGCTGCACGGCGCCGTGGTGGCGCCGGGCCAGGTGCAGCCCATGCTCGGCCGCAAGACGGTGCAGCACCAGGAAGGCGGCATCGTGATGGCCCTGCTGGTGAAGCCCGGCCAGAGGGTGCGCCAGGGCGAGCCGCTGCTGCAGGTCGGCGATGTGCGCGGCGAGGCGGCGCTGTCGCTGCTGCAGCGCCAGGCCCAGGCCGAGCGGCTGCGCCTGGCCCGCGCCAGTGCCGAGCTGGCGATGGCGTCCACGTTCGCGCCGGTGCCGGGCAGCGCGGCCGGTTCGGCGACGCCCGCTGCCGATGACGAGGCGCGCCGGCGCGAGCAGGCGCTGTTCGACGCCCGCCGCGATGCGCTGCAGCAGCAGCTGGGCGGCCTGGCGACCCAGCAGCGCGAGGCCCAGGCCCGCGTCGCCGCGCTGCAGGCGCAGCAGACCAGCGTGCGCCGGTCGAACCACCTGGCCGAAGAGGAGCTGGGCGCCCAGCGCAGCCTGGTCGAGGCCGGCTTCGTCAGCCGCAACCGGCTGCTGGCCGCCGAGCGCGGTGTGGCCGACGCGCTGGGCCGCGACCAGGCACTGCAGGCGCAGATCGCCGAGGCGCAGCTGCAGTCGGCTTCGATCGGCCAGGCCATCGCGCAGGCCCGCAGCGCCCACCAGCAGCGCGCAGCGGACGAGCTGAAGGAGGCCGATGCCCGGCTGCGCGACATCCTCGACCGCCTGCGCCCGACGCAGGATCAGGTGGAGCGGCAGACGGTGCGCGCACCGGTCGACGGCACGGTGATGGCGCTGCGCGTCAATGCCGTCGGCGCCGCGGTGGCGCCGCGCGAGCCTCTGATGGAGATCGCGCCGGATGGCGAACGGCTGGTGGTCGCCCTGCGCATCGCCCCGCAGGACATCGGCCATGTGCATCTCGGCGGCGCTGCCGAGGTGCGGCTGGTGAACTCGGACCAGCGCCGCGAGCCTCTGCTGGCGGCCGAAGTGAGCGCCCTGGCGCCCGACACCAGCGGCCCCTCGTCGACGGGCGGTGCGCCCGGCCCCGGTGCCGACCGCCCGACGGACGCGGCGGCCACCGGCTACCTGGCCCAGGTCAGCCTGACACCGGAGGCCCTGGCCGCCCTGGCGCCCGGTGTGCTGAAGGCCGGCATGGCCGCCGAGGTGTTCATCACCACGCCGCCGCGCAGCCTGCTGCGCTACCTGCTGCAGCCGTTGGGGCTGTTCACCCAGCGCGCCCTGCGCGAGCCCTGAATCCCTGACCCCGAGCGTCCTTCGGCCGCTAGACGGCCCCACCCCGGCGCCACAGCCCTGGCGCCTCCCACCGGAGACCCACGATGCCCAAGCACCCTTCAAGACCATCCAGACCCTCACGCGCGGCGCCGCACCCGAAGCGGCCGCCATCCGCCTTCCACCCCGGTGACGGCCAGGTGCCGCCGCCGGGGTCCCCCGAACACCCCCAGCTGGGGGGTGAGAGGGCTGGTGCGCTCGGCCGGGACCCGACCAGGTCCTGGCCCCAGCCGCCGGCTCGCCTTGACTGCCTGAACGTCTTCCTTCCTCAACCCCTGTTCTGACACTGGAGATTCACCATGCCCACCATCAACGGCGACAACAACGCCAACGTCCTGACCGCTGGCGACAACAGCCAGCACATCATCAACGGCTGGGGCGGCAACGACACCCTGACCGCGCTCGGCGGCAACGATCTGCTCGACGGCGGCACCGGCGCCGACAACATGACCGGCGGCTTCGGCAGCGACACCTACACCGTGGACAACGTCGGCGACCAGGTCAACGAAGGCCTGTTCGGCGGCACCGACACGGTGCGGTCGCACCTGGCGAACTACACGCTGGGGGCCAACGTCGAGAACCTGGTGCTGCAGCCGCAGCTCTGGGTGATGAACCCGGTCAGCGGCCTGCTGGAGATCCGGGCGGCGGCGGTCAACGGCACCGGCAACGCGCTGAACAACGTCATCACCGGCAACAGCGGCGCCAACACCATCGACGGCGGCGCGGGCGCGGACACGATGTCCGGCCTGGGCGGCAACGACACCTACATCGTCGACAACGCGGGCGACACCGTGATCGAGGCCGCCGGCGGCGGCACCGACCTCGTGCGGTCCTCGGTGTCGTGGGTGCTGGGGGCCGAGGTCGAGAACCTGACGCTCACCGGCGCTGCCGCGATCAACGGCACCGGCAATGCGCTGAACAACGTCATCTTCGGCAACGGTGCGGCCAACGTCATCGACGGCCGCGCCGGTGCCGACACGATGGACGGCGGCCTGGGCAACGACACCTACTACGTCGACAACAACGGCGACGTGGTGTCCGAGGTGTGGGCCTTCGGCGGCACCGACCAGGTCTATTCGCGTGCCGGCAACCACACGCTGGGCAACAACATCGAGAACCTCACGCTGCTCAACGCCAGCTTCTCGATCGACCCGGTGACCGGCCTGCTGGTGCTGGTGCCGGGCGGCGTCAACGGCACCGGGAACGCGCTGAACAACGTCATCACCGGCAACACCGGCAGCAACGTGCTCAACGGCATGGCGGGCAACGACACCATCGACGGCGGTGCCGGCAACGACACCATCGACGGCGGCACAGGGGCCGACGCCATGACCGGCGGCTCGGGCAACGACCTGTTCATCGTGGACAACGCGGCCGACACGGTCAGCGAGCTGGCCGGCGGCGGCACCGACACGGTGCAGAGCTCGGTGAGCTACACGATCACCGATGTCGACGTCGAGAACCTGACGCTGACCGGCGTGGCCTACAGCGCCGTCGGCAATGCCAGCGCCAACACGCTCACCGGCAATGCCTCGGGCAACTGGATCGACGGCCAGGGCGGCGCCGACACGATGCGCGGCGAGGCGGGCAACGACACCTACGTGGTCGACAACGCCCTCGACCAGGTGCTCGAGGATGCAGCCGAAGGCATCGACACCGTGCGGGCCTCGGTCAGCCACGGCCTGGCCGATGTCGACGTCGAGAACCTGACGCTGACCGGCGTGGCCAACCTGAACGGCACCGGCAACGCCGTGAACAACGTCCTGCAGGGCAACAGCGGCATCAACACCCTGCTGGGGCTGGCCGGCAACGATGTGCTGTGGGGCCACGGCGGCAACGACACGCTGCAGGGCGGCACCGGCGCCGACGACCTGCACGGCGGCCTGGGCGTGGACACGCTGCGCGCGGTCGATGCGGTGGCCGGCGTCAACGACTTCGCGGTGGACCGCTTTTTCTTCGACACCGCCGCGGGTGCAGCCAATGCCGACTCGATCCAGATGGCCAGCTTCGGCATCGGCAACGAGGCCACCGACGACCAGATCGTGCTGGAGAACGCCATCTTCACGGGCCTGCTGACCGCGGGTGGCGTGGTCGGCGGCGTCGGCACGCTGTCGGCGGCCAACTACTTCGAGGGCGCGGGTGCGTTCTTCGAGGGCTCGCTGGCCGGTCAGGGCGTCGGCATCTGGGTGCGGACCGACACGAACCAGGCCTTCTACAACGGCGACCTGGCCGCCGGCAGCCTGCTGTTCGCCGCGGTGAACGCGGGCGGCGTGCCCGGCGGTGCGGCGGCGCTGTCGGCCGAGGAGTTCACGCTGGTCTGAGCAAGGCGGGCGATGCGGGCGGCAGGCCACCTGCCGCCCGGCGACCCAGCGCCCACGGCGGGCGGCTCAGGCCGCCCGCCGGTTGTCCTGGACGGCGCGCAGGGTGTCGCCTGCGGGGGCGGCGTCGGCCTCCCGCCCGCGCGTGGAGCGGGACCAATCGCCGATTGTCGCCTTCGCGACGATCGACGCCGGCGCTCTCGGCCGCACCGAGGATGCGTTGGCGCAGATCTGGAACGAACTTCGACTGCCTGCCATATTGCCACGCGACCCAGATGTGCGCGGCCGCTCTTGTGGACCCGCGCTAAATGTCATTGGCGATCGCGTGCGCATGCACCTGACAGCGATGTGGGAGGCATAGGGACTTTCCCAAGGTCGGGAACTGCCGGCCGACGGCTTTGCGGCAACGGGATCCAGCCAATGAAGGTCTCTTGAGGGTCGGGACCCGGACTAGGGCCTGTTAACACAACCGCAGGCCATCGGCGATGAGCGCAAAGCTGATGAAGGCGGTGAACATGACGTCGAGTTTCTCGAACCGGGAGAAGAATCGACGATAGCCCTTGAGGCGCCGGAACAGGCGCTCGACTTCGTTTCGGCGCTTGTACATCTCACGGTCGTACTCCCACGGCTCGAGGCGTGTGCGCAAGGGCGGCACCACAGGAATGAAGCCCAGGTCCAGCGCCAACTGTCGGGTCTCGTTGCCCTCGTACGTGCGATCCATGAGCAAGTGCAGCGGTCGGCTTGGAGCGCCCAGCCGCTTCAGCAAAGCGCGTCCCTCTGGCGCATCATGCGCCTGGCCCGGTGACAGCGAGAAGGTTACTGCTGTGCGTGCGTCCGCCGCGAGGAGGTGAATCTTGGTGTTCCAGCCACCACGGGACTTGCCGATAGCTTGCGGACCGTTTTTTTGGGCGCACCGGTGCCGTCCGGGTGCACCTTGACGCTGGTGCTGTCCAGCGAAACTGCTTCGATCTTGATTTGCACAACCTGTGATTGCTGCAACTGCTCGAATGCCCGGTCCAGCACACCCGACTTCGCCCAGCGGCTCATGCGCGTGTAAATCGTGTGCCAGTTGCCGAAGCGCTTGGGCAGGCCGCGCCACTTGCAGCCGTGCTCGGCCACGTACAGGATGGCGTTGAGCACCTGCAAGTTTGACAAGCTCACATTGCCACGCTGCGTAGGCAGGCAGTGCTCAATCTGCGCGAACTGCGCTGCTGTGATCTCCATGCGCCAACTGTTGCACTAGTCGCTCCGCTATGCAATTAGTGTTAACAGGCCATAACCCAACGGGCCTCCTCGAGTCCCGGGGCGGTTCATGCGCTCGATCACCGAGTTCAGCTGCCCACATCGAGACGATGCACTTCGTCAAGAAGGGGCAGCTCGGCCGCCCCGGCATCTCGCGGTCAGCCGCTGGTACTGCGACAGAACCGGTGATGGAGCGGTGGGCTTCACGCCGCGCGACAGCGTCACCACGCCGCAGGTGAAGGTGAAGGTGAAGGTGGCCGACACACCGGGCGCCGGCAACACATTCCAGGCCGCGCTACTGACCAGAGCCGCCGAGACCAGCCGCGTGATGCCGGGGGGTGCTGGCAGCCATCGACGACGCGGCGCTGGCCGAAGCCCTGGCCTTTGCCGCCCGCGCCGCGGCCTTGACCTGCAGCCGCCGCGGCGCCGACCTGCCGCGCCGCAGCTAGCTGCGGCTGCCCAGGCGGGCGGCTTTACGCCACGTCGGGCAGGCTGGCGCGCGGTGTGCGTGTCGGCAACAGGCTGTGCAGCAGCCGGCCCAGTTGGCGCACCGCCGGCCGCGGCGCCGGCTCGGGCTGGTCGCTCAAGCCCACCGTAGCCGTGCCCTGCAGCGGGCTGACGAGCACCGGCGCGTCGCTGTCGACGATCCTGGACTCGCCGCGCTCGAGCACGTGGTCGGTTTCGTCGCCATCGACGGTAACCCAGAGCGTGCCGGCCAGACTGCGCACCCGCGTGCCTCTTGCCGACTGCAGGCGAAGCGGCACCGGGCTGGTCAACGGCACCAGGGCTTGGTGAAGGTTGAGTTGCATGGCAGACTCCTCGAATGCGCTGGCTGCATGGGAAGCCATGCCATCACCAACGCCGTGCCGCCATGATCTGTCTGATGCAGGTGGCCGACAAACGTTGAATTTGCATCCTTCGCATTCTCTCAGTGCATGTCAAACAACGCCGACCGCCTGCCGCCGCTGGACCTGCTGGTCGCCTTCGAGGCGGTGGCCCGGCACGGGTCGATCACGCTGGCCGCGGCCGAGCGCTTCATCACCCAGTCGGCGCTGAGTCGGCAAGTGCAGGCGCTGGAGACGGCGCTCGGCGTGCTGGTGTTCGAGCGCCGCCACCGCGCCCTTGTGCTGACGCCGGCTGGCGAGCGGCTACTGGCCGCCACCCGCGCCGCGCTCGCCCAGCTGGGCGAGGCGATCGCCGCCGTGCGTGCGCCTCGCCCGCCGGCGCCCTTGGCGCTCACCACCACCCCCAGCTTCGCTGCGCTGTGGCTGATCCCGCGCTTGGCCGGTTTCACCGGCGAGAACCCGGGCGTGGACGTGCGCATCGATGCCAGCTTCGAGCGTCGGGACCTGCGGCGCGACGACTTTGACATCGCGGTGCGCTACCAGCCGATCGTCGGTGGTGATGGCGAGCGCCTGTTCGGCGAGGCGCTGGTCCCTGTGTGCAGTCCGGTGCTTCAGAGGCGCAAACCGCATCCGCTGCGTACGCCGGCCGACCTGGTGCACCACACGCTGTTGCAGGTGGCCGATCCAGGCGGCGCCAGCATGCCGCTGGAGTGGGAGCCCTGGCTGCGCCAGCTGGGTCAGCCCCAGTTGCAGCCGGCCGCGCGTCTCACCTTCAACAGCTACAACGAAGCCATCGCCGCTGCGCTGGCCGGCCATGGCGTGACGCTGGGCCGCCGGCCGCTGATCGATGCGCTGCTGAAGAAGCGCCAGCTCGCTGTGCCCTTCGGCGAGGCCACTGACACGGCGCGTGCCTACTTCCTGCTGCTGTCACCGGCGGCCGCCAACAGGCCGGATGCGCAAGCGCTGGCGGCGTGGCTGCGGGGGCAGGCGGCGTCGGTTTGAGGGGCTGGACTCTCAGCAGACCTTGTTTGCCGACACAATTGCCTGCACCTGATCCCATGGTTGCCAGCGTCGCCCCGATTTGAGCAAACCCGTGACAAATTGCGAATGCCCAGTTCTGCACCCTTCGGACCTGACCCGCAGGAAAGCTGCCGGCCGCGAGCGACGGCTGATGGCCGCGACCGTGAGTTCACGTTGTTGCCGTAAAGCCGATTGTCGGCGTCGCAACCGAGACATAAGCCGTCTCAATGCAATTGATGGAGCCGGGAGATACGAAGCCTTCAAGCGGCTGAAGAACTTCGCGACCCTCGTGCCTCAGAAGAATCGACTTCTTCTGTACCTTCACCTCGATCCAGACAGGGTCTTGCCCTTGCCTGCAAACGGACGCGATGTTCGCCAGAGCGGGCACTGGGGAACCGGTGACTTGGAACTGTCGCTGACAAACCTTGATGCCCTCGATGCGGCCAAGGCTCTGATCCTCATGGCCTACGAGGGGCGGGGCAGTGTGACTGTCGACACATTGATGCCCAACAGGGACACCTGAGGGGCCCAAGAATGGGCTGATGCGTGCCCAAAATCGACGCTTAGTTGCCAAGACTCAACATGCCGGCATGCTGCACTATCTGACCGTCCCCGTCACGCCCTTCCAGCAGAACTGCTCGATCCTCTGGTGCGACCAGACGCGCGAGGCCGCGGTGGTCGACCCCGGTGGCGACCTGCCCCGGCTGCGCGCCGCGGTGGCGCGCCTGGGGGTCGAGCTCAAGCAGATTCTGCTGACCCATGCGCACATCGACCATGCCGGGGGCACCGGCACGCTGGCGCGTGAACTGGGCCTGCCCATCATCGGCCCGCACCCGGGCGACCAGTTCTGGATCGACGGACTGGCGGCACAGGCACGGCAGTTCGGCTTTGCGCCGGCCGAGCCCTTCACGCCCACACGCTGGCTGGCCGATGGCGACACGGTGCAGGTCGGCCACAGCACGCTCGGCGTGCGCCACTGCCCGGGCCACACGCCGGGGCACGTGGTGTTCTACAGCGCCGAGGCCCAGCGCGCCTTCGTCGGCGACGTGCTGTTCGCGGGCAGCATCGGCCGCACCGACTTCCCCGGCGGCGACCACGCCACGCTGATCAACAGCATCACCCAGCGGCTGTGGCCGATGGGCGACGACACGGTGTTCATCCCCGGCCACGGCGACGAGAGCACCTTCGGCGAGGAGCGACGCCACAACCCCTACGTCGGCGGCACCTGACGCCTGACATGAGCGGCCTGTGATGGCGGCCGGCACCGCCGCCGGCCATGGCGACGTGAATTTGTCACACGCTGGCGCGTGGCAGGGTTCACGAAACACGGCACCCCCGGCTGCCTAAGCTTCTCTCCCATGCAGCCCGGCGAAACGATCCGCGACGCCGCTGCCCACGGAGAAGCCCCATGCTGGATCTGCTCGACACCCCGAACGCCCTGGCGCCCGACCTGCTGGCCAGCCTGAGCGCCCGTCCGATGATCGCCCCCTACCCGGTGGGCACGGCGATCCACCGCGCCCGTGGTTACGGCGGCCCCGAGCGCCGCGGCGCCTCGTCGCTGCAGTACCGGCGCATGGCGCAGATGCTCGACACGCTGGACTACGGCATGCTGCTGATCGGCGCGACGATGGCGGTCAGCCACGTCAACAAGGCCGCGCGCCGCGACCTCGATGATCAGCACCCGCTGCAGCTGGTGGGCGGGCCGGCAGGCGGCCAGCTGCAGGCGCGCTACGGCGCCGACGCGCAGCCGCTGCGCGAGGCCCTGGTGGGCGCCACCCAGCGCGGCCTGCGCCGCCTGCTGCAGCTGGGCGATGCGCGCCACCGCATCAGCGTGGCCGTGGTGCCGCTGCCGGCGCTGGGCGCCGACGAGCAGGCGGGCGCCGCGCTGCTGCTGGGCAAGCGCCAGGTGTGCGAGGAGCTGACGGTGGAATGGTTCGCCCGCAGCCATGGCCTGACGATGGCCGAGACCACGGTGATCAAGGGCCTGTGCGCCGACCTGACGCCGCAGCAGATCGCCGATCGGCATGGCGTGGGGCTGGCCACCATCCGCACGCAGATCGGCAGCATCCGGCTGAAGACCGGCGCGGGCAGCATCCGCGCGCTGGTGCAGCAGGTGGCGTTATTGCCGCCGCTGGTGAGCGCGCTGCAGACCCTGCCCCACTGACCGCCAGGCTGACGGCGCAGCGCGCACGGCGGGTAGCATGCGCGACGGGCCGGCGGCCGCCGTTTCGGCCGCGCCCGCCGCCGATGGCCCTGCGCAACGAACCCAACCGCTCCCACCCGCCGACCGCTGCGCCCGCGCTGATGTCCGAGGCGCTGGCCGAACTGGCCGCGCGCGGCGAGACCCGGCGCTACCGCAAGGGCACGTTGCTGATCCAGGAAGGCGACTTCGGCGACACGCTGTTCATCATCCTCGACGGCCGGCTGCGCACCTACAGCACCGGCGACAACGACCGCGAGATCACCTACGGCATCTACGGTCCGGGCGAGTACATCGGCGAGATGAGCCTGGACGGCGGGCCGCGCTCGGCCAGCGTCATCACGCTGGAGACCAGCACCTGCGCGGTGGTGGCGCGGCGCACGCTGGAGCGCTTCATCGCCGAGCGGCCCGAATTCGCCTTCGAGTTGCTGGCCAAGGTGATCCGCCGCGCGCGCTCGGCCACGCACAGCGCGCGGCAGCTGGCCCTCAACGACGTCTACGGCCGCCTCAAGGAGCTGCTGCTGTCGCTGGCCGTGGCGCAGGCCGATGGCACGCAGCGCGTGGCCGACCGCCTCACGCACCTGGAGATGTCGCACCGGCTGGGTTGCTCGCGCGAGATGGTGAGCCGCTTGCTCAAGGACCTGGAGCGCGGCGGCTACGTGGCGGTGCAGGACAGCCGCTTCGTGTTGATGAAGGCGCTGCCGGCGCGCTGGTGAGTTGGCCCCCCGGCCGCCGGTGACGGCGGCCGACCCCCCGCGGGGGTGGCGGGCCGGCTTGGGAGCGGCCCGGCGCTCGGCCCGCAATCGCCCCCGGGCGCTGTGGGCGCTACGCCCGCCCGGCCAGCGCGCGCAGCGCGCCTTCCAGCGTGGCGCCGTCCACCGGCTTGTGCAGCACGCGGTGGCCGCTGGCCAGCAGCAGGGCCAGGGTCTGCGGCGCGGTGTCGCCGGTCACCACGATCGCGGGCACCGGGCCCAGCGCGGCGTGCAGCGCGGCCAGCGCGGCCAGGCCATCGCCGTGGCGCAGGCGGTGGTCGGTCAGGATCACGCCGGGCCGCCAGCCCGCCTGCACCAGGGCCAGCGCGCCGTGCTGGTCTTCGGCGCATTGCGCCACGCAACCCAGCGCCTCGAGCAGGCTCTGCATCGACTCGCGGATCGCGGGCTCGTCGTCGATCACCAACACCTGCAGGCCCAGCGGCGCAGCCGGCATGGCCGGCGCGGGCGTCGGCGCCGCGCTGACGGCCGCATCGGCGCGGCCCAGCGGCAGGCGCAGCTCGATGCGGGTGCCCTGGCCGGGCTGGCTGTGCAGCTGCAGGCCGACGTCGAGCAGCACGGCGATGCGCCGCACGATGGCCAGGCCCAGGCCCAGGCCCTGGTTGCGGTCGCGCGCGGGGTTGTCGGCCTGGTAGAACTCTTCGAACACCCGCCCCTGATCGTCAGGGGCGATGCCGATGCCAGTGTCGATCACGGCAAGCAGCACCTGGTCGCGGTCGTCGCGCCGGGCCACCAGCCGCACCCCGCCGCTGCGGGTGAACTTCAGCGCATTGCCCACCAGGTTGGTGAGCACGCGGCGCAGCAGGTCGGCATCGCTGCGCACCACCAGCGACGTGGCCGGGTGCTCCACCGTCAGCGCCAGCCCGCGCTGCGCGGCCAGGGGCTGGAACTCGGCGCCCAGGCCGTCGAGCAGCGGGACGAGATCGATGTCGCGCCAATCGGGCTGCACCGCGCCGGCGTCCAGCCGCGACACGTCGAGCAGGCCGTCGAGCAGGCCGGTGCTCTGGCGCAGTGCGCTGTCGATGCTCTCGGAGAGCTTGACGATGCGCGGCAGGCCCTCGCGCCGCGCCAGCATCGCCAGCGCGTAGGCATTGATCGACAAGGCCTGCAGCGGCTGGCGCAGGTCGTGGCTGGCGGCGGCGAAGAAGCGGGTCTTGGATTCGCTGGCGGTGCGTGCGCGGTCGCGCTCGATGCGCAGCGACGCGGCCAGCTGCTCGTTGTCCCAGGCCAGCGAGACCATGCGGTGCAGCGCCCGCTGCTGGTCGCGGGTCTGCGCCAGCAGGATCGCAAACAGGCAGACGATCAGCACGGCCAGGCCCGCCGCCACCGCGTGGCCCTGCATCAGCCAGCCCGCCACCAGGCTGCCGCCCACCAGCGCACTCCACAGCCCGAACACCCGCGACTGCCAGCCGGTGGCCACCACCGCCCCCGAGGCCATGCCCACGCCCAGGGTGGTGACCACGTAATGCTCGGCCTCATGCGGGCCGGCAAACACCAGCCCCACCGCCAGCGCCAGCAGGGCCGCCAGCCCCAGCACCAGCGCGGCCAGCCACCCGTTGGCCTGCTGCACGTCGGCCGGCGGCTGGCGCTGCCAGCGCCGCACCAGCACCCAGCGCCAGCCATGCAGGCCGGTCATCGCCAGGAACCAGGCCGGCGCCAGCAGCTGCCAGCCGGTGCGCCACAGCAGCCAGGCGGTGAACAGGTTGAACAGCGGCAGCACCACCGGCATGCGCAGCACCGACTCACTGACCAGCTGCAGGCGCAGCCGGTCGACCCGGTCATCGAGGCTGGGCGGCGTGGCGGTGGTGGCGGTGGTGGCGGGGACGGTGCCCGCGGTGGTGGCTGCGGCGGCGGCGGTGGCCCCGGGCGTCGATGTCATGCGTGCGATGAGCGTCGAGCGCGGGGCGGTCGGCCGGTGCTCAGGCCACCGGCGGCGCGAAGCGGCGGTCGGGCTTGGCCGCCGCGTTGTACACCGGATCGAGCCCGGGCAGGCGCGCCTGCATGTCGCGGATGCGGCTGTCGCCCGAGGGGTGAGTGCTCAGCCACTGTGGCGGCGCGCCCTTGTTGGCGGCCATCATCTTCTGCCACAGCGACACCCCGGCCGCGGGCCGGTAGCCGGCCTTGGCCGCCAGCACCAGGCCCAGCGCGTCGGCCTCGGATTCGTCGTCGCGCGAAAAGCGCAGCGTCAGCAGCTGGCCGCCCATGTTGGCCGCCGCCTGGCCCACGCCGCCCAGGCCGAACAGCGCCGCGCCCAGCTCGATCGCGCCGCGCGTGGCCATGGTCTTGCCCATGCGCTCGCGCGCATGCTCGAGCAGCGCATGCGCCACCTCGTGGCCCATGATCATCGCCACCTCGTCGTCGTCGAGCTTGAGTTTGGCGAGGATGCCGTAGTAGAAGGCGATCTTGCCGCCGGGCATGCAGAAGGCGTTGAGCTGCTGGTCGCCGATCAGGTTGACCGCCCACTGCCACTGCTGGCTGCGCGGGTTGCAGCCGGCGGTGAACGGGATGATGCGCTGGGCGATGTAGCGCAGGCGCTGCAGCTGGGCGTTGCTGGTCGGCGCCAGCGCCTTCTGGCCCGAGGCCTGCTGCAGCATCTGGCGGTACTGCTGGCCGGCCGCCTGCTCGATCTGCTCGGCCGACACCACCTTGGTGAAGGTCGAGCGCTTGCACTCGGCCTCTTGCGCGGCCGCCGGGCCGGCAGCACCCAACGCGGCCAGCGCCCCGCCACCGATCAGCGCGCCACCCAGGCGGCGCCGCGCATGCAGCAGGCAGCTGCAGCCCCGCGCATGGGCGAGTTCGGGCACGGCCACCTCGGCGGTGGTGTGGAAGTCAGTGCGGGCGTTCGGCTTCATCGTGCGGGGCACATGGGGGCGGCGGGCAGGCGTTGCAAGGGGGTCGGGCAGGCTCGGGCGACGCGGCGGAATTGTCAATCATCCAGCGGCGCGCCGGGGATCACTTCCAGCCGCTGCACGGCCGGGCGCATCACCCACAGCATGAACAACGCCGGCAGCGCCAGCACGGTGGACACGATGAAGAACACCGGCCAGCCGATCGATTCGGCCAGCACCCCGGCCAGCGGCCCCACCCAGACCCGGCCCACCGAGGCAAACGCGCTGAGCATGGCGAACTGCGTGGCGGTGAAACGCTGCTGCGTCAGGCTCATCAGGAAGGCCAGGAAGGCGGCCGTGCCCATGCCGCCCGACAGGTTCTCGAAGGCGATCACCATCAGCAGCCCGCCGTCGACCGGCGTGGCCTGCGAGAGCGAGACGAAGCCCCAGTCGAAGGCCGGGATCAGCAGCCCCGGCAGGCTGCCCTTGCCCATCGTGGCCAGCCACCAGAAGCCCAGGTTGCTCAGCCCCTGCAGCACGCCGAACAGCATCAGCGAGCGCCACAGCCCCAGCCGCAGCATCAGCAGGCCACCCAGCAGCGCGCCGCCCAGCGTGAGCCACAGGCCGATGATCTTGTTGACCACGCCCACCTCGGCCGACGCGAAGGCCATGGCCTTGAGCAGGAAG
This sequence comes from Aquabacterium sp., assembly GCA_030654555.1. Classification (GTDB taxonomy): domain Bacteria; phylum Pseudomonadota; class Gammaproteobacteria; order Burkholderiales; family Burkholderiaceae_C; genus Pseudaquabacterium. The sequence continues at coordinate 10,604 of JAURXG010000148.1, read as the reverse complement.
GGCGTCATCAGCGCCCCGGCAAAGGCGTCGCCCAGCTTGTAGAGCACGATGAACAGGAGGAAGGCCGCCGCACCGGGCTGCGAGAAGTAGCTGCTCAGCCCGCTGATCAAGGTGTCGAAGCGCGCGCGCCGCGCCGCCCAGGCCGCCAGCGGCAGCGTGAAGGCCAGCCCGAACACCAGCGCCAGCAGGTCGATCCAGCGCGATTGCAGCGTGGCGGCCAGCGCGGTGCCGGCCAGCCAGGGCCCCAGCAGCGCCCGCGCCAGCGGCGTGAAGGCGTGCAGCGTGGCCAGGTAGCCCACCACCACCGCGGCCACCACCGCGGCAAAGCCCAGCAGGTCGTTGCGCGCGCTGCTGCGCGGCGCGGCCGGCCCGGCCGGTGGCGGCAAGCGCGGCAGCACCAGCGCCGACAGCAGCGCCGCGCCGGCCATCAGCGCGGCCATCAGCCGGTAGACCTGTGGCCACGACCAGCCGCTGCCCTGGCTGGCATCGGTCCAGATCAGCGCCACGCCGCCCGACAGGATCATCGCCAGCCGGTAGCCCAGCACGTTGAGCGAGGCGCCCAGCCCACGCTCGGCCGGCGGCAGCAGGTCGGTGCGGTAGGCGTCGATCACCACGTCCTGCGAGGCCGAGATGAAGGCCACCGCCACCGCCATCAGCGCAAACACCTGCAGCGCGCCGGTGGGCGAGATCGACGCCAGCAGCCACAGCGCACCGGCCAGCGCCGCCTGGGTGAGCACCAGCCAGCCGCGGCGCCGGCCCAGCGCGGGCCACAGCTCGAAGCGGTCCATCAGCGGCGCCCACAGGAACTTGAAGGTGTAGGGCAGGCCGACCAGGCTCAGGAAGCCGATGGTGGCGATGTCGACGCCTTCGACGCTGAGCCAGGCCTGCAGCGCCTGGCCGGTGAGTGCCAGCGGCAGGCCGCTGGCAAAACCCAGCACGGCCACCACCAGCAATCGGAAGAGCGCGCCGGGGGCGCGTGCGGTGGGGGCATGGACGGGCATCGACCCATTCTAGGAAGCCGGGCCGCGGCGGCCGGGCAGTGCCCCCGCGGGGGCGCGACCGGGCGGGGGGATGACGCCCGTCAATGCCGGTGCCCGCCCCCGCACTAGCATCGATCCAGCGAAGACAGCTCCGGCGGCGTCCTGCCCTGCCGGGGCCCATCCCCTGGCGGGATCGAGAGGTCGGTGATGAAGACGTACCCCATGTCCGCAGCGGACGCGTCCTGGTTCCACAACGACGGCCCGGCGAACCTGGCCATCGTGATGGGCGTGGTGCTGACGAAGAAGCCGGTCGACTTCGACCGCGTGCGCCAGATCTACGGCGAGCGGCTGATGGGCTTCGACCGCTTCCGCCAGCGCGTGGTCGAGACCGGCTTTCCGCTGGCCACGCCGCATTGGCAGGACATGCCGCACTTCGACATCGACCAGCACCTGCACCACATCGCGCTGCCCGCACCGCATGACGAGGCCGCGCTGGCCCGACTGGTCAGCGACCTGGCCAGCATGCCGCTGGACCACGCACTGCCGCTGTGGCAGGCCTACGTGGTGGACGAAGTCGAGGGCGGCAGCGCGCTGATCACGCGTTGCCACCACTGCATGGCCGACGGCACGGCGATGATGACGGTGACGCAGCGGCTGTTCGACCCCGCGCCCGGGGCCCAGCCGCTGCCGGCGCCGCGCGCCCGGGGCGCCCGCATCGGCAACGGGGCCGGCCAGGGCCTGTTCGCGCCGGCGCTGAACCTGCTCGGCGGCGCGGCCCGCGACGCCCTGGCGCTGGCCGGCGGGGCGGGCATGCTGGTGGGCGAGCTGCTGCGGGCCGACGACCCGCCTTCGCCGCTGAAGGGCGACTTCGCGCTGGGCAAGCAGGTGGCCTGGTCGAAACCGGTCGCCATCCACGACATCAAGGCGATCGGCCAGCGCCACGACGCCAAGGTCAACGACGTGCTGGTGGCCGCGATGACCGGTGCGCTGCGCAGCTACCTGTCGGGCCGGGGCGTCGACGTGAACCACACCACGGTGCGCGCGCTGGTGCCGGTCGACCTGCGCCCGCCCGAGCGTTTCGGCCAGCTGGGCAACGAGTTCGGCCTGGTGCTGCTCGATCTGGCGGTGACCCAGGCCCGCGCCGATCGCCGGCTGGCGCTGACCAAGGCCCGCATGGATGCGCTCAAGCGCTCGCCGGAGCCGCTGGCCACCAAGGCCTTGCTCAGCCTGCTCGGACGCGGCCCCAAGCTGCTGGAGGACTTCTCCAACAACCTGTTCGGCCGCAAGGCCAGCGTGGTCATGACCAACGTCGTCGGCCCGCACGAAGTGCTGTACCTCGCCGGCGTGGCTATCGACCGCATCCTGGCCTGGGCGCCGCACCCGGGCAGGCAACTCGGCATGGCGGTCAGCATCCTCAGCTACCGCGGCATGGCGTCGCTGACCGTGATCGGCGACGCCCACCTGGTGCCCGATCCCGGGGTCATCACCGACGGCTTCAACCGCGAGTTCCAGAAGATGCTGAAGCGCGTCGATGCCGCTGCCGCCAAGGCGCCGGCAACCAAGGGCAAGGCACCCCAGCCAGCGGCGACGCGGGCGCCAGCCAAGCAGGCGGCGGCCAAGAAGCTGCCGAGCCGGAAGGCGCCGGCGCTCAGGAGGCCGGCCGCTTGACCTCGGGCGTGGGCTGGATGCCGTCCTCGGCCTGCTTGTAGACCGCGTCGGCCAGCAGCAGCAACTGCTCGCGCGGCAGCTTGCCCACCAGCGCGCAGCCGAAGCCGTCTTCGACCCAGTAGAACAGGCCCAGCTCCCCGTCGCGCTGGAAGCGGAAGGCCGAGGCCGCGCCCGCCTCGGGCCGGCGCAGGTAGATGGTGACGCGAGTGCCGGCGCCGTTCTGGTACATCAGCTGCGCGCTGGGGCCGCTGGCGTCGGGCAGCAGGCGCCCGCCCACCAGCTCGTAGCCCTGCGGCCGCAGGTCGAACAGGCGCACCGGCATGTCCAGCCGCTTGCTGAGCCAGCGCGCCAGGTGCTCCTCCTGCGCGCGCTGCTCGGTCGCGCTGCCCTGGGCCACGTTCACTTCCACCGGATGCCGCACCTCGGGCGCGTACACCGCATGGGCCACCGCGGCGCGGTGGGTCCAGCCGCCCGGGCGCACGCGTTCGGCATCCACCCAGGGCAGCGGCAGGGCGGCCAGGCCGGTGCCGTCACCGCCGGCCAGCTGCGCGCCGATCCAGCCACCGGCCAGCCCGCCGGTGAGCAGCAGGCCGGCCACCATCGCCGCCATGCGCCAGGGCGCACGCGGCACCGGCGCGGCGGGGCCGGCCTGATGCACCGCCTGCAGCAAGGCGGGCGGGATCGGCTCGTCGAGCACCGGATCGAAGCGCGCGCGCAGCGCGTCGCGGTCGGCGGCCCACAGCCGGGCCTGGGCCGCGTCTTCGGGGTGATCGCGCAGCCAGGCCTCGACCTGCGCCTGCGCGGTGGCATCCAGTTCACCATCGAGCCAGGCCGAGAGCCGGGCGTCGTCGGGACGTTCAGGGGATTGGTGGTTGGTCATGATCAGATCACCCGCCGCAGCGTGCGCACCCCTTCGGGTCGGCCGCGGCCATCCAGGATGTCGCGCAGGGCGACGCGTCCGCGTGAGACGCGCGACATCACGGTGCCGATGGGGATGCCCAGCGCCTCGGCGCATTCGGCATAACTGAGTTGCTCGACGCTGACCAGCAGCAGCGGCTCGCGCTGGTCCAGCGGCAGGCGTGCCAGCGCGGCCATCAGGTCGATGCGCAGGCCGACGTCGGCGCCCGGATCGGACCGGTACGCGTCCTGCTGCGCATCGGCCTGGGCCGGGTCGACGATGGACAGCCGGCTGTCGCGCCGGCGCTGGTCGAGAAAGGCGTTGTGCGCGATCGACAGCAGCCACACCAGCATGTCGCGGCGCTGGTCGAACTGGTGCCAGTGCGACAGCGCCCGCTCCAGTGCGGTCTGCACCAGGTCGTCGGCGGTGCTGGCGTCGAAGGTCAGCGAGCGGGCGTAGCGGCGCAGCCGCGGCATCGCGGCGAGCAACTGTTGACGGAAACACTCGGGCGCTTGCACATCGGGCCTACGGGTGGGGGTAGGCGATTATTCCCCTGGCCCAGGGCAGCGCCGGCGCCAGCGGGCCCGGTCGTGACCGTTTCAACCCACCGGGCGGGCGCCAAGGCAGCGGACGGGCGGCGGCGTCAAAGCCCCATGTGCGCTTCAGGCATCACGATGCGCGCAGACATGGCGCCGCCATGCACCGCACAATTGCAAATTTGCAGACCAACAGACATCGGCGCAGCGCCCCCTCGGCGCCACTGGCCGAGCTCGGAGACCCCATGGCGGAACTGGACTGGAGCGACCTGCGTTATGCGCTGGCGGTGGGCAACACCGGCGGGCTGGCCGCCGCCGCGCGGCAGCTGGAGGTGAACCACACCACCGTGCTGCGCCGCCTGGACGCCCTGGAGGCGCGCCTGGGTGCGCGGCTGTTCGAGCGCGCCCGCAACGGCTACCAGCCCACCGAAGCCGGTGCGCTGGTGCTGGCCCAGGCCCGGCGCATGGCCGACCAGGCCGAGGAGATCGAGCGCCGCGTGGCCGGCCGCGACCGCGAGCTGACCGGCCTGCTGCGCGTGACCACCGCCTTCGTGGTGATGGAGCACCTGCTGCCGCAGCCGCTGGCCGACTTCGCCCGCGCCTACCCCGGCATCGAGGTGGAGGTGGTGGAGAACGCCTTCCTGGTCGACCTGAGCCGCCGCCATGCCGACGAATCGGCCTCGTGGGCGCGGCGCGAGGCCGATGTCGCGCTGCGGCTGAGCGTGCAGGTGGCCGACCACCTGGTGGGCCGCCCGCTGGGCGACACCCATTGCCGGGTCTACGCCCGGCGCGACACGCCCGGCCTGCCGCAGAGCGTGCAACCCATGGCCACGCTGCTGCACGACGCGCCCTGGGTGGCCTTCGAGCGCGACAGCCAGGCGCGGGTGTACGACCAGTGGATGCGCAAGCACCTGGCGCAGGCCAACGTGCGCCTGCGGGTGGACATCTTCAACGCCGTGGCGGCGGTGCTGCGCACGGGGCTGGCGGTGGGCATCCTGCCGACCTTCATGGCGGCCCGCCACCCCGAGCTGGTGGCGGTGTCCGAGCCCATCCCCGAGCTGTCGGTGCCGGTGTGGATGCTGACCCACCCCGACCTGCGCCAGACCGCGCGCGTGCGCGCCTTCATGCAGCACGTGGGCGACAGCGTGGCGGCCCGGCTGGCCGAGCCCGACCCGTCGACCTGAAGCCGGCATGATGCCGGCGCTCGCGGCGGCCGCCGCTCAGCTCACCGCCGGCGTCAGCAGACGGATCGTGCCCGCGCCGGCATCCATCTCCACCGGCAGGCCCACCGGCACGGTGAACTTCTTGCGGATGTGGCCGATCATCGCGCCGCGGTACACCGGCACGCCCAGCGCGCCGAACCAGTCGTCGAACACCTCGTCGAGCGTCAGCGTGCCGTAGTTGCCATCGCCGGGCCCGCAGTTGCTGAAGGCGCCGATCACCACGCCGGCCAGGCGGTCGAGCGCACCCATCAGCTGGAGCGTCGACAGCATGCGGTCGACGCGGTAGATGTACTCGTTGATCTCCTCGAGGAACAGGATCGCGCCGTCGAACGAGGGCAGGTAGGCCGAGCCGGCCATCGAGGTCAGCACCGCCAGGTTGCCGCCCACCAGCGGGCCGCGCGCGCTGCCCGGTCGCAGCGTCTGGATGCGGTGCTCCTTGACGATCAGGTGGTCGCCCTTGTCCTCGGCATTGCGCAGCGTGCGCGCCTCGGCGTCCATCAGCACCGCGCGGAACTCGGCCACGCTGAAGGCGTTCCACTCCGACACCGCCACCGGCGCGTGGAAGGTGACCAGCCCGGTGCGCGCGGTCACCGCGTTGAGCAGCGCCGTCACGTCGCTGAAGCCGGCGATCACCTTCGGCTGCCGGCGCATCGCCGCGTAGTCCAGCAGCGGCAGCACCCGGTTGGCGCCCGAGCCGCCGGTGACCGCCAGCAGGCCGTGTACCGAGGGGTCGGCGATCAGGCCGTTGATGTCGGCCGCGCGCTGCTCGGCGCTGCCGGCATGCTGGCCGCGGCGCGCGCGGGCGTTGGGCGCCTCGCGCGGCTTGAAGCCCAGCGCGGCCAGCACCTCGGCGGCCTGCTCGAACGGCGCGCGCTCGTAGGTGGCGCCCGACGGGCTGAACAGGCCGATGGTGTCGCCCGGCTTCAGGCGCGGCGCGCGCAGCACCGGCAGCCGGGTGGCGGCGGCCTGGGCCAGCGCCGGCGCGGGGCCCCAAGGCAGCAGCGTGGCGCTGGCCAGCGCGGCGCTGCGCGCCAGGCTGTGCGCCAGGAAACCGCGGCGGCGCGAGGCTACGCTCATGGCCAGGCCTGCATCAATCCACCCGCGGCAGGTCGCGCCGCACCGCGTCGCGGTCACCGAAATCGAAGTGCCACCACTCGGTGGCGATGGCGCGGAAGCCGCCGCGCGCCATCGCCGCATGCAGCCAGCCGCGCTCGGCCACCTGCGCGGCGCTGAGCACCCCCAGCGCCAGGTGCTCGGCGTCGAGCATCGGATGCGAGCGCAACGTCATCTCGTCATAGCCGCTGCCCATGTCGCTCTCGCGGCCCTGGGGGTCGACCAGCGTCACGTCCACCGCCATGCCGAAGGAGTGGATCGAGCCGCGCGCCGGATCGGCGAAATAGGCCTGCGCCGGCGTGCCGGCCACGTCGGCCCAGATCGCTTGCTGCACACGGTGCGGGCGCAGCGCGTCCAGCACCAGCAGCGTGTAGCCCGGCCGCGCCTGCGCCAGCCAGGCCGCGGCGGCCTCGAGGCCGGCCGCCGCCTCGCGCCGCAACCAGGCGCAATCGAGACCCGGGTAGAGCACCTTGCCGGCGAAGTTGTTGCTGCCGGCATAACGCAGATCAAACGCGACACCAGCCAACCCCGCCAGCGGGCGGAAGTCGGGGTGCGCGGCGATGTCCTCGACGCGCACCCGGCTGTTTGGCTCAAACACGGGCATCAGCCTGCAGGCGGCGCAGCCATCACCGCCTCAGCCACGGTCAGAAGAACTTGTAGGTGGCGCGCAGCGTGAACGCCCGGCCACGCGGATCGGCCACGCGCGGGTCCCAGCCGGCGCCGGCGGCGAAGTCCAGGTTGTGCGCGGTGAACGGCGGGTCGGTGTCGAGCAGGTTCTTGATGCCGCCGGTCAGCGTCAGGTTCTTGAAGCCGGTGTACGTGGCCGACAGGTTGTAGACCGTGTAGCTGCCGACGTCGGGGTTGAAGCCCGCAGGCACCGTGCCCGCCGGCTTCTCGTCCTTGTAGCCGTCGGTGAAGCTCTGCGACACCGTGGCGCTCCACGGCCCGCGGTTGTAGGTCAGGCCGAGCTGGTGCTTCCAGCGCACGAACAGGTTGCGCGAGTTCCACTGCCCCACCGTCTCGACAAACGGCTGGCTGGCGAAGATGCGCGAGCGGTGGCTGTCCATGTAGGTGCCGTCCAGCGTGGCCACCCACTTGGCGCCCCAGGCATTGGCGGTGGCCTGCAGGTTGATGTCGGTGCCACGCGTGATGTCGCCGTCGGCGTTGACGAAGCCGGCACGGATGTAGCCGCCGGGTTCGTCCAGGCGGTCGTTGGGCCCGCGCACCAGGTTGTTCGGAAAGGTGGTCCAGTTGGCCACGACCTGCTGCGCCGTCAGCTCATAGATCAGGTTGGTGCGCTTGATCTCCCACAGGTCGATGCTGCCGTTGAGCCAGTCGGTGGGCGAGAACACCAGGCCGACGGTCCACTGCTTGGACTCTTCGGGCACCAGGTTCGGGTTGCCGCCCTGCAGGGCGTTGGGACGGATGGCGCACACCGACAGATCGGCACCGGGCGCGCTGGGGCCGTTCGGGCACTTCTGCGGGTCGGCCAGGTTGCCGGGCACCTGGGACTCGACCTGCTGCGAGAAGCGCTGAAAGAAGCTGGGGGCGCGGAAGCCCGTGTTGTACGAGCCACGCAGCATCACCTGCTGCATCGGCGTCCACTTCAGCGAGAGCTTCGGGTTGGTGGTGCCGCCGAAATCGCTGTAGTCGTCGTGGCGCACCGCCAGCGTGGCCTCCAGGCTCTTGAAGATCGGCACGGCCACTTCGGCGAACACCGCCTTCACGTCGCGCGAGACCTTGGGGAACTCGGGGTCGAAGGGCGCCAGGAACACCGGCTGGGTGGTGGTGCGGCCATCGCTGAAGGCGTAGGTTTCCTTGCGCACGTCGAAGCCGACGGCCGCCTGCAGCGGCCCGGCGGGCAGCTTCATCAGCTCGCCCGACAGCGTGCCGTCGAACTGCACCGTGGTCGACTTGCCGTCGAACAGCCGCGCGCCCTGGGCGCTGGCGTCACGCAGCATCTGGGCGCCGGCCGGGTCTTGCGACTGGCCCAGCATCACCCAGGGGTTGACCTTGCCGCTGGCCAGCGCGGCATTCATCGGGGCGGTGTAGAGGTAGCCCGCGCCGAGGATGGATTTCGCCTGGCTCTCGGCGGTGGACAGCCCCAGCTTGTAGTCCCACTTGCCCAGCACCACGCCTTCGAGGCCCGCCAGCACGCGGTAGGCGTCGGTGGTGGTCTCGATGGTGCGGCCGCCGCAGTCGGTGCAGCGCCAGCGGTAGGCGATGGGCTTGGTGGCGTCGAAGCTGGGGATGAAGGCCGACAGGTTCTGGTAGTAAGGGCCGCCCACCGGGTAGGCCGTGCCACCGGCCACGCTGGTGGTGATCTGGTAGGGCTCGAACTGCTTGGTGGCCACCGAGCGCGAGACCACCGCCTCGACGAAGGCGGTGTGGTCGGGCGCGATGGCCCAGGTGCCGCGGCCGACCAGGTTGGTGCGCTCCACCGGCTGGATCAGCATGGCCGCGCCGCCGTAGTCGTAGGCGCAGGCCCAGCGTGCGCCGGGCGAATTCCACAGCGCCGACTGGTACTGCGACATGCCGGGCACCAGGTCGCAGATGCCTTGCAGGCTCAGCAGGTTGGCGCGGTTGTAGGTCTGGGTGCCGGTGGTGGGCAGGGTGAAGGTGGCGCCGATGCCAGTACCCGCGCCGCCCGTCTGGCTGGCGAAGGGTGCGCCGGCGGTGTCGGGCGACAAGCCGCGTTCGGGCTGGAAGCCGTTGCTGAAGGCGCGGTCGTGGCCGCCCAGCTTCTCCTGCCGGTCGAAGGTCAGGCTGCCCATCAGGTTGAAGCGGTCGCGCGCCAGGTCGCCCACGCCGCCCAGCAGCGAGCCGCGGTAGATGTGGCCACCGCCGGCCTCGGTGACATCGGCGAAGGCCGTGGCCTCCAGGCCGGCGTAGTCCTTGCGCAGGATGAAGTTGATGACGCCGCCGATGGCGTCGGTGCCGTAGACCGCCGAGGCGCCGTCCTTGAGCACCTCGACGCGCTCGACCGCGGCCAGCGGGATCCAGTTCAGGTCGACCGAGTTGCCCTTGGCACCGTGCGCCACGATGCGCCGGCCGTTGAGCAGCACCAGCGTGCTCGACGAGCCCAGGCCGCGCAGGTTGGCGCTGGAGTTGCCGTTGTTGTTGCGGTCGGTGGTGCCGAGCTGGATGCCGACGTTGGCCGACAGGTTGTCGGCGCCGGTGCCGTTGGCGGTGATGCGCGCCACCAGTTGCTCGGCGCTGACGATGCCGGCGCGGTCGATGTCCTGGCGGGTCACCGTCTGCACCGGCGTGGCGCCTTCGGTCTGCACCCGCTTGATGCTGGACCCGGTGATCTCCACCCGCTGCGCCGCGGGGGTGGTCTGCGCCAGCACCGGCGCGGCCACGCTCAACAGCGCAATGGCCCGAACGATCGACTTGAGCTTCATGTACAGCACTCCTCCGGCCTCGGCCGCTTGCATCCCGTTGGTGATCCTCGCTGCCGGGCAGGCGCCCGACGGCCCGGTGTGGGCCTCGAAGCAGCAAAACTTCAAATCACTTTACCGTACCGACTCGGATGTGTAACGCGGGTGTCACATCCAGCGCGGCAGGTCGCGGCCTGTAAAGTGGCGTGGATGTGGTTTGAATCCGACGCACCTCCCCCGAATCGGTGCCCGGCGTGAGCGGCTCGCCCACGCCCTGGCGCTGGATACCGACGCTGTACTTCGGCCAGGGCATCCCCTACGTGGTGGTGATGACGCTGTCGGTGGTGCTCTACAAGAACCTCGGCGTCAGCAACACCGACATCGCGCTCTACACCAGCTGGCTGTACCTGCCCTGGGTGATCAAGCCGCTGTGGAGCCCGCTGGTCGACCTGCTGGGCCGCAAGCGCGGCTGGATCGTGGGGCTGCAGTTCACGCTGGGTGCGGCGCTGGCGCTGGTGGCGCTGACGCTGCCGCTGGCCGGTTTCTGGCAGGCCAGCCTGGCGGTGTTCTGGCTGATGGCCTTTGCGTCGGCCACGCACGACATCGCCGCCGACGGCTTCTACATGCTGGCGCTGCCGCAGCGCACGCAAGCGGCCTTCGTCGGCGTGCGCAGCACCTTCTACCGGCTGGCGATGATCGCCGGCCAGGGTGGCCTGGTGATGCTGGCCGGCTGGCTGCAGCAGCGCCACGGCGGCACGCCGGCGGCGGTGGTCGACTCGTGGCGGCTGGTGTTCTGGCTGCTGGCC